>DAIOUH010000115.1:0-2089 GCA_036751585.1 Prevotella sp.
TTGGTTAGCTTATCAAGTTCTCGTTTGGCAATTCGCAACGACGCTCCATCCCCAGCGTCGGCGATGTCTCCGGTGACGAGCACGAAGTCGATGCTGTCATCGTTGTTGATTTGCGCAACCGATTGCCTTAGGTCTTCCGTTGGCTGTGGCGAACCTGCGGCAATATGGATGTCAGTGACCACGGCAAAGCGGAATGGCTCAAAGGCAAACGCCGCAGACAACGCGACAAAACAGCATGCCACAACAGTGGCAAGCCGTTTTAAGTTTGTGCTTTCAAACCGCACAACGTCTATAATTTTACGTATCAATCCCATGAGGTCTACTCTTTCTTGGTGAGATATTGCATGATTGTCTTCATGAGACTGTCGCGAACCGACTCGCTCCTCACCGACTCGAATGGGAACGCAAGCACGCATGTGCGCCAATTGTCACTGCCGTTGCCCCCGAACACTATGCCTGCCGACATGCCATTTTCTGGATAGCGGAAAGCGGTGTAAGCGCATGGATCGGCTGGCTCAATGGCATCTGGCGACTCTACCACATAAGAGGTGCTATTGGGCTTATTATAATATGTGAACGTGGTCGTGTCGGAAACGAGTGGCGACACTATATAAGATATTTGCCCATCCGTGCACGCACGGTCTTCGCGCCACTGGTACTTAAGTATCTTCTCGGCGAAGTCGCGGTCTGTCTTTTGACTCTTCGCCCGTGGATCTGACGTGGCAAGTGGATTCTGCCATAAGTCGGTTCCTACATAGGCTCCAGAAACGAACACAGGGCCACCTGCCTTACAGTATGCCGTGAGCAGTTGTTGCATGGGCTCGTCGAATGTCTTGAACGCCAAAGGATGCAGCCCTGGACGACCATACTTGGTTTGCTTTTCCTTACCAAGTATTAGGTCAATTGCTGAATAAGCATTGGTAAGACTCTTGCCATCAAAGGCATCAGCCTTGCCGTCATTTTCCGTATTGCTTATCGCGGCACGGCTCTTGGATACGAAACTGTAACCGGCCTTCAACAAGCTCTTGCCATGGAGTGCAGGGTAATCGAAGGTATTTCCGGCAATGGTTATACGCTCCTCGTTGCCATAGCTATCGCCAAAGCCTGAAGCGTCGTCGTGAGTCCACGGTATGTCACGCCGGAACTCCTTCATGGCTCCTACATAAGAAATGAGTTCCTTGTCGGGCACGCCATTGTCGTTGGCGGCAAGGAATCCGGCGAGGTTGTCGTCGCTGCTGGTGAAATCATCAGGGGCACTGAGGCGGTCGAAACCGTTGATGACGAGCACGGGCTTATTCGTTGACTTGCTCGACAAGCCTAACGAGAGAATCTCCGATGGGAAACTCTCGCCGCCATCGTTCAAGGCGGTAACCTTGAAGCTCACCACCTCATCCGTGGGAATGCTTGTGACATAAGAGTTTCTCTTCACTACCGTGCCATTGTCGAAGTCACCATCGCCAATGCGCTTGTACACGATGAAGCGCTTTGCCTGGGCGGTAGGCTCAAGGCTGTCTGCCACTGCTTCCCACGAAAGCACGGCTTGGTTCTTGTTGTTGAGCGTGGCGCTAAACGACTTTACCGGCAGAGGCTGAACGATGTATGGATAGCCATATTCTGTACTGAGGAAGCGGAGTATACCTTTGTATATAGCACGGCCAACGACAAAGCGGAAGCGTGGGTCAAGGCCATAGCGCATATCGGCGAAATTCTCGTGCGACATGAGCTCAAGCAGCATTGCCGGCACACGCGGCACCCACGCCTCGAAGTAACGTTGGTTCCACATTCCACGGCGTGTCCACTTGGGATCCGCCTGGAGTCTGAGGTCATGGGTTATCTGGGTTTGCACGAGGTCGCACAGGTCGCGGTTGGCATCACGTGATGTGCCATCGGCGAAAACGCCGCCATATTGTGAAGTCTGGTAAATGCCAAGGTTGCCAATGATGGAGTCGCCCTTCACGGTGCCGGCATCGCTATGAAAAGCAAACGACAGGGCGATAGGTATGTTCAATCCCTTCACGTCGGGACAGGCACGCGTGCCACCTGCGAGATAGTTGACCCAAAGGCCACGGTCGCGATAGTCGTCGGTATA
>DAIOUH010000115.1:2189-8199 GCA_036751585.1 Prevotella sp.
GCAGGGTTGGTGTCGCGTTCGCGAGGCATCATGACATAAGCCCCGGCATTCTCAAGCATCGGGACGAGATAAGGCAACACGAAACTTTGGGTATACTTGTCCTCAACGCTCTCAAAGAGGCGCGCGCGCTGCCACTCCCAACGGTTCAAGCCTTGCTCGAAATACTTGCCATGACTTTGCCACATGGCTATGTGCTTGCCCTGCAAACCGTTCTTCACGGCATATGGACGATCGAGATTGGTGACTATTGGCGTGAATGGCGTGTAAGCGCTTTTGCCTATATATTCTGCTGGAACATTATAAAAAGCCTTTCTGCGGTCAGCCTTCGACTTAAAGTAATTCGGGATTAGCGACTGTATGTCATGCCCGTTGACATAAAGCGACAACTGTCTTTGACGCAAATCACTGGGCAGACAGTCGCTGACCGCCTTTAATATCTCGCTGACATTGTCCGAGCGCATCGGCACGTCTTGCAAGGCGGTGTTGAGAAAAATCTTCACGCTGTCGTTGGAAACCGCTGAAGAGTCTACCACGATTTTTCCAGTCCTTATGCCTTGTGTGTACTGGCTCAAAGAGCTGGAAATGGCAGCCGTGGTGGCAGGATTGAGCTTCTCAGCTTGCAAAGGTTGCGTTAGAAACGCGCTCGCGCAACATATAGAAAAAACTTTTAAGATTGTTCGCATAAAAAGGCTATTAATAATGCAAAAGTACAGAAATAGCAGCCGATAGTTTCACATCGGCTGCTATTTAATGATTATTTAACTAAAATGTCAATCACCTCTTCATTGGCATCAATCCCAGTTGGGGTTCTGCTTGATTTGACTGTTTAGCTGAATATCCTTGGATGGCACAGGGTAGTGGTAATACTTCGGCTCGAAAACGCGCGTAGCCGATGTGCCTTTCAAGTATCCTTCAGCGTCCTTGTCAGCGTCTTCCACGTTGGTAACATTTGCGCCAAGGTTCGCGTTGAGGTTAACTGACTTAGTATCCAGCTTGTCCAGCTGATGCCAACGCACAAGATCCCAATAGCGATAATTGTTGTCGCACATGAGCTCGCAACGACGGCTTCTACGGATTTCCCAAATCAAGTTGCTAACGTTCATGTTGTTGGCAGGGTCAGCCTCTGGGTTAAGAGTCATGTCGGGCAATCCGGCGCGACGCTGCAGCAAGTTGACGCTCTTGTTGAGGTCGTCCTGGGTGATTGTGCCAAGTTCAGCCTTTGCCTCGGCATAGTTCAACAGGATTACGGAGTACCAATAAAGAGGAATGTCAGTGTAGCAGCCAACCGTGCTTGTGCGATATGTCATGCCCATCTGCGGGTTATCATATTTATAAATGGTGTAACCCGTTGATGATGTCATCTGTGCTGGCAAAGCGGCATCAGGAGAAGGCTCGTTGCGTATCCATCCATGGTCCTTGAATGCAAGCACGGAGTCCACGAGAAGCTCAAGACGGCGATCCTTGTTCTTCAAGAAACGGGAAATGCTGTAATCACCATTGGCGTTTTTCACTGCCTGGTCATCAGTGCTAAGTGTTGTGGTTGCCTTTGGCTTGCCGTCACGGAAGAGGAACGCGTCGATGGCATCCTTGCTTATTCCGTTTTGTGTTGTTGAGCCACTGGTATAGTCGCACAAACCATGGCTGAGCACGTCTTTCTCATAATGCTTGTAGAATATCACCTCACTGTTGTCGTTCAAACTAAGTGAGTTGTAAATCGTGTAAAGCTTACTCGGGTTGGCGGCGTTCTCGTAAGTGTCTGCCACGTTCCAATCGTTAAGGGCGAACTTGCCGGAGTTCATGAGCTGCTCTGAGGCGCTCACGCTCTCTTGCAGGAATTTCTGCGCGAGTGTCTGGTCAGCTGCCTTGCCGTTGTCAGCCACGGTCCTGTACTTGCAGTAAGTACCCCAATAGAGGCATACGTCACTCTTTATTGCCAAAGCTAACTCTTTACTCCACAACGTCTTGTCGGAAGTATTTGAAGCGAGGTTCGCAATGGCGAAGTTGAGGTCGTAGAGCACCGAGTCCATCACCACGTCCTGGTCTGTACGTGGACCCTTTGTCTGATTCTCGTCCTGTGCGTCAAGAATGACATTGCTTTCCCACTGCACGTCGCCATACATCTTAGCCAGTTCGGAATAGACGTAGGCGCGATTCATCCTGCCTATGGCCTCAAACTTTTTCTTGGTTGCCTCTGGCAGCGTGGATGATTTCAAACCATCGAGCAGATAGTTGACGCGACGGATATTGGTGAAACGACTTGACCACGCTGATGACGTGTTTGGCACATTGGTGAAAGTCCAGTCAGAGAACTCTGGATTCACCTGATCATCATTGAGAGTGTTGAAGTAGAAATTGGTCGCTCCACCATAATAGGCGTAGAAGCGGTTGGTGTAGCTCTCAACCAAATTGTCGTTGCTCCAGAATGCAGGACTGTTGGTGAAGGTGTCGCGAGGGTTCTTCTCAAGGAAGTCGTCGCAACTCGTCAACATCAGGGCAGAGGCTGCAATGATATATAAAATTGATTTCTTCATGTTAGCATTGATTTTAAATCATTAGACTTAGAATGTAAGCTGCAATCCGACGGCCCATGTGCGAGTGATAGGCACCGTACGGCCCCAGCCGCCATAGGCCACAGCCTCACCGGTATTGATTTCAGGGTCAAGAGGAATGTTGCCATTACCCTTGTGGAGCAGCCAGAGGTTGTCCACACTTGCGTAAATCCTCAGGTTCTGGATGTAAGCCTTGCGAACGAGGCTCTGAGGCAGCGTGTAACCCAAGGTGACGTTCTTAAGTCTCAGATAAGACATGTGCACCAAGTACTTTGACTGTGGATAGAAGTTGTTGTTACCACCAGCTGATGCCAAAGCGGGAACTTTTCCTGCCGCTGACACGCCTGGCCACAGGCAAGGATAGTCATTGTCCTCGCTTATGTTCACGTTGCCATTCTCTGGATCGTATACATTATATTTAGTCAGGTTGCTGAACAACTGCCCGTCTTGTGGCTGTACCATCGGGAACACGAAGGAAGAGGTTGTCCAGATGTCGCGCTTGCCAACGCCTTGGAAGAAGAGATCGAGATCGATGCCCTTCCAAGAGCCGCCCACATGGAAGCTGTACTCATAGCGAGGCAATACATTGCCGATGACCTTCAAGTCGCCGTGGTCGTGCAATGTGCCTTTGCCTCCGTCTATCTTGCCGTCACCGTTCAAGTCCTTATACTTGATGTCGCCAGGGCCATACACGAACTTACCCACTTGCAGGCCAGTCTGGTCGGCTATGCCTTTCTTGTACTTCCAAGAACCGTCGGCGTTCTTGCCATCGAAGTCAGCCTCTGTGAAATAACGATCGGTCTCAAAGCCCCAGATGTCGCCCCAAGTCTCACCCTCATAGGCATAACTGGTGTCATTGGTGTGGCCGATAATCTTGTAATCATCAACAGTAAATCCTGGTTCTACCTTTATTGGGTTCCACTTCTTAATCTTGACCTTTGCGTCACCAATGGAGAAGTTGGCATAAACCTGAAGGTCGCGAGTGAACTGGTGACGCCAAGAGAGCGAGAGTTCCCAGCCACGCGACTGCAGCTCACCATTATTGGTATAAGGCGCGCTGGCTCCCACTGACCCAGGAAGAGCCTGACCAGGAGAAAGCATGTCCTTGGTGAGACGCTCATACCACTCGGCTGTGAGGTTGAGCTCGTTGTTGAAGAAGCCGAGGTCTATACCGAGGTTCTTGGTCTGTATGCGCTCCCATGTCAGCGAGGAGCTTACCCATGTAGGCATCGTGAACTGGTTGAGCTTGGCACCGCTGCCATTGAGCCAAGTTGGGTTGTTATTATCACCCTGTGTGGCGGTCATCGTGGAGAGGAACATATTGTCGCCGATGGCCTCGTTGCCAATCTCACCGTAAGAGAAGCGCAGCTTACCGTTGGACACATATTTCTGCAGAGACTTCCAGTAAGGTTCCTCTGTGAAACGATAACCCACGGAGAAACTTGGGAAGAACGCCCAGCGATCACCCGCACGGAAACGAGATGAGCCATCGTAGCGGCCATTGAGCTCAAGCAGGTAGATGCCCTTGTAGTCGTAGTTGATACGGCCAAAGTATCCTGCCGAGGCACGGTCACCAGTGGACGAGTCGATAGTAGCCTTGGACATGTCGCCATAGGCAAGGTTCAGCTCTGGATAACTCTCATCATAGAGCTGCTTGCGGCGTGCGTAGAAATAGTCCGACTTGTAGTTCTCGCCGTTGATACCCACCATTGCGTGGAAGTTGTGATCCTTGAAGAACGTGTGGGTATAATCCAAGTAAGCGTTGGCAGTCCAGCGGTTGCGCTTCGTGTTCCAGCGCGTGGCGTCGTTGTTGCTCACAGCAACGATATACTGTGGCGACGTGCCGCTCCAGTTCATGCCATAGATGCTCTTGTTGCTTGCCTTATAGTTGATGTTGTCGGTTTGGAACGTGTAATCGACATTAAACGTAAGGTCTTTTGTTATGTTCGCCTGAATGTAGCCGTTCAAGCGGAGCTGGTCGAAAGTGTTGTATGCGCGGTTGCAGTCTTTTTGCATCGCCACGACACGATAGTCGTATTGGTTGCCGTCCGCGTCCTGGTATATGCCAGATGGGATGAAGTATGAACCCCAACGCCACAGGTACTGGTAAATGTTACCCCATGGATCAGCATAGCTCATGCGGCGGCGAGTCCAGTTCATGCGCACACCCACTGTCAACCAGTCGGTGATGTCGGTCTTGATGTTGGTGGTCAAGCCATAGCGTGAGCGCTTGCCCGGATTGAAGTTCTTGACATCCTGCTTCGAGTCGTAATCAAACGACGTATAGAATGTGCTCTTGCCCGACGAACCGGAGATAGACACGTTGTGATTTGTCGAAGGCGCGTGGTTGTTGTACCAAATGCCTTGTATGTCGTAGTCGGCATAATAAAGAGCTTGGCCCTCCGGCGTGAAATAATAGTCACCCACGTTGTCCATGCTTTGGTAAGGCTCCATCACTGTGTAGCCTTTCTTGCCCTTGTGCTGTTTCTCCCATGCCTCTGCATAAGGCAGCAGCTTATCCATATACATGCCAAAGAGTTCTGGCGTGGACTGACCTGCGCGGTCGGCGGCTATGAGGCGAGCACGAATCTGCTCCGGTACCGACGGGAAGTCAGGAAGATATGTAGACTTGTCCCAACCAAACTGCATGTTATATTTCACCCTCACCTTCTCGCCTTGCTTACCACCCTTTGTGGTGATAAGAATCACGCCAAACGCGGCACGCGAACCGTAGATGGCAGACGAAGAGGCATCTTTCAACACGGAGATGCTGGCAATGTCGTTGGCGCTGATCATCGACAAATCGTCGACAGGCATGCCGTCAACAACGATAAGAGGAGAAGAATTCTGACTGTTGGACAGCGTGCCCAAGCCACGGATGGAGATGGACGACGTGCTCGTGATGTCGCCACTGTTTGACAAAACCGTCAAACCTGGCACCGCGCCTTGCAAGGCCTTGGTGACATCCTGCTCAGGACGTGAGCCAAACGTCTTTTCCATGTCTACATTAGCCACGGCACCCGTGAGGTTGGCCTTCTTCTGCTGGCCATAACCCACGACCACCACCTCGTCGAGGTTGGCTTGGTCACTCTCAAGGGCGATGTTCATGTTTGGTGTGGCTTTCCTCAACACGGTCTTGTAGCCAAGGTAAGTCACCTTGATTGTGGCATCATGCCTCACGGCCAAAGTGAACTTTCCGTCCATGTCTGTAATGGTGCCACGGTTAGTGCCAGTCTCCTGAATGGTTGCGCCTACCACAGGGTCGCCATTCTCGTCAACGACCTTACCTGTCACGGTGTTGCTCTTTTGACTGACAGCCAAAGGGTTCGGGGCTGCCTGTATGGGGTTAGGTCCAATCCAACAGGTCAGCATCAATGCTCCTAAAAGGACAAATGGTCTTTTCATAAGCGTTAAGTTAGAGTAAATTGATTCAATATTTAAGGCAAAATTAAATAAAATTC
>DAIOUH010000116.1:0-8189 GCA_036751585.1 Prevotella sp.
CCAGACGGCCCATGAGGATACAGTTGGTGATTATCAGTCCGACATACACGCTCAGTTGCACGCTGACATCGTAAGCGAAAGCCCCGAGCACCTGGTTGACGATGGTCACCAATGCCGCCACGACAACGAGTTGCACGATGATGCGGATGCGCATTGGTATGGTCTTGCGGATGAGGGAGATGATGACGTTGGAGAATGCCGTGATTACGGTTACGGCAAGTCCCATCACGATGGCTGGCTTGAGCTGTGAAGTCACGGCAAGGGCACTGCAGATGCCGAGCACCTGCACCATGATGGGGTTGTTCAGGTGCAGTGGCTCAGTGAATGCCGCCTTATTTTGTTTTGAAAATAAACTCATGATTCTATAATTTATTCGTTCCGTGGAAAATTATTTGCTGTTGAGGAACTTCAGGAACTTCCCAAGTCCATCGTGAAGCATGTTGGCTACACCATTTGAGGTGAGCGTGGCGCCGGTCACGGCATCGACCTGCGTGGATGGGTCAGTCACTTCCTTGTTTACCGACAAGGCGATTGAGCTGCGGTCCCCGTCCTTGAAGAGCTTCTTCCCTTGGAACTTCTCTTGCCATTTCTGGTTGTCCTTGATTTCGGCGCCAAGTCCGGCAGTCTCGCTCTCGTGGTTGAAATAAGCGCCGTAGACGGTCGTCTTGTCATCGTTCACTGATACGTAACCGCTTATGCCGCCCCAAAGACCGTTTCCTGTCATGGAGAAAACATACTTTGGCTTCCCGTCGATGTCGCACACGAACATCTCGCTGCCATCGACGGTCTTCTCCGATTTCACTACTTCCTTATACTTCGCTTCCGCGGCTTTGTCGTCGAGTCCGCGAATGTTGAGGCTGTAGAGTATTTGCTTTTTCTTTGCCAGGGCTTCGTTGGCCGTTTGCATTGGCTTTAACGCCTGATAGACGAAGGCAAGGAGAAATGCCACTACCACGACAATGACAGCCGAGTAGATAATGGTATATGAATTGCTGTTAGTTTTCATTTCCTTATGCTTTTATTCAGAAACCTTGCTGCGCTTGGCTCGTTTTGAGATGTTGCACTCAACGACACAATAGTCAATGAGCGGAGCAATCATGTTGCCAAAGAATATGGCGAGCATCATGCCCTCGGGATAACCTTGGTTCTTCACGCGCACTATGATGGCCATTGCGCCCACGATGAAACCGTAAATCCATTTGCCTGTCTCCGTCCTGGCTGATGTCACGGGGTCTGTCGCCATGAAGACGGCACCGAAGCAGAAACCTCCGAGGATGAGTTGCTCCCACCACTCAATGGATGAGGCTCCTGTGGCATGGAAGATGGCGCCCATGACAGAACCGCCGACAAACACGCTCAGCATGGTCTTCCAGCTCGCAATGCCCGTCCAAAGCAGGATGATGGCGCCTATGGCTATGGCTATGACCGAAGTCTCGCCGATGGAGCCAGGCATCAATCCTGTTATCATGTCGCATGGAGACACGCCAAGGGGCGTGCCTTGTGCCAGGTGAGCCAGGGGCGTTGCCATGGTGAACGAGTCGGGCAGGGTGTTGCCCAAGCCGAAGATGCTGTGGTTGGCCACCCAGACCGCGTCGCCAGTCATCCTTGATGGATAAGAGAAGAAGAGGAACATGCGCGCGCCGATTGCCACGTTGAAGATGTTCATGCCGGTGCCTCCGAAGATTTCCTTGCAGAAAATCACGGCGAAGGCGCATGCCAGCGCGAGAATCCACAACGGCGTGGTCACGGGGATGATGAGCGGGATGATGATGCCCGACACGAGGTATCCTTCCTGGATCTCCTCGCCCTTCCATTGCGCCCAAGCGAACTCAATGCCCAGGCCGACGATATAGCTCACGAGAATCTTTGGCAGCACGGCGAGGAAGCCGAAGCCGAAGATGCTCCAGAATGATGCCGTGGCAAGCTTGCCCGCGGCGAGATAGTTTTGATAGCCCACGTTGTACATGCCGAAGAGCAGGGCGGGTATCAAGGCTATGACCACGAAGCTCATGATGCGCTTCGAGTCGATGGAGTCGTGGATGGAGACACCGCTCGTTGACGTGGTGTTGGGTACGAAAAGGAACGACTCGAATCCTTCGTACACACTTCTCAGGGCGTGCAACTTGCCGCCATCCTCAAAGTTGGGCCGTATCTTATCGAAATATTTTTTTATTGCGTTCATTCCAAATATTGGATTAATATTGGATTGTGTGATTAATGTTGAAAGAAAGTTGGTTCAGGCGTTGCCTGACACTTACGCGTTCTCTTTTCTCAGGGTGTTGAGACCTTCGCGCACCAGTCGCTGCAATGGCAGCTTCGAGCTGTCCACAAACTCGGCAAGGGCGAAATCCTCGGGAGTCACCTCGTAGATGCCGAGTTGCTCTTGCTTGTCTATGTCGCCTGCGATGATGGCCTTGATGAGGTATTCGGCGTAGATGTCCATTGGCAACACCTTGTCGTATTCTCCGCTCATTATCATGTGGCGCTCACTGCCCTTGACGCGCGCGTCGAGGTCGTAGGTCTTCTTCTTTCCGAAGAGCCACGAGAAATAACTGCGGTTTACCGAGAACTGCTTTGTGCGTGGGAGAATCCAGCCGAGCGTCTCGTCGATGTCGTCGCCTTCCGGTATCACCGTCACTTCCGATGTGTGCGCGCCGAGGAATCCGTCGATGCTGTCTTTCGTTCCGGTGAGCGGGTTGCCGTTGATGATGCGCGAGTGTCCCGTCTCTTCCAGTCTTCCGGCGAGAATGTCCTTGAGTGGCGTGCCGACCTTCACATCGGTGTAGGATGGGGCTTTCACGCGACTTCCTGCCACGGCAATTGTCCGTGTCAGGTCAACCTTTCCGGTCAAGAACAGTCGGCCAATGAAAATCACGGCTGTTGGGTCTACTGTCCACACTGTCTTGTCCTTGCTCATCGGGGCGACGTGGTTTATTTGCACGTCAACGTTTCCCGCGGGGCAAGGGCCGTCGAAGACGTTAAGATCTACGCCCTCCACGCTTGTCAGGGCTTGCGCCGTTTGCATTGCTCCAGTGCCGAGGTGCACGGTCGCGATGCGAGCCAACGCCTTGAGGCCCGTCTTGAATGCTTCCTCGTTGCCTTGGAGCTCTACCTCGAAGTCGCATGCCAGGGGCATGTCGCGCAGGGCTGAAACGAAAATGCCATCGGGCTGTGTCTGTGGGCTTGCCACAATGCCATAAGGCAACTGGTTGATATACCCGAAGATGCCAGCTTCCAGGAGCTTTTTTTTCACGGCCTCGCCGTCAAGGGCGGCGACATCCGCCTTGCCGTAGTCGTGAGCTTGTTGGGTTTGGTCAGCCTCGACGGTAACCATGAGGACCTTGCGTCGGGCTCCTCTCACCACGGCCTTCACGGTGCCGCTGACAGGAGACGCAAAGCCTAACTCTTGGCATTGCTTGCTCACGAACAGTGGCTCTCCGGCGAGCACGTGGTCGCCTTCCTTTACCGCCAACTTGGGAGTGATGCCAGGAAAAGACGACGGGGAAAGGCCAAAGAGGGTGGATTGTGGTGTCGCCACTTTCTCCTTCACGGCTTTTCCTGCCAGGTTAATGTCTAAGCCTTTACGCAACTTAATTACATTTGCCATAGAACAGATAAAAAAGATTTTTGGTGTACTTTGCGTGCAAATTTAATAAATTTTTGTGCCAATTAATATAAATCGTCTGTCTTTTTCTTTTGTAGGGACTATTTTTTCCTTAATTTTGCAAGAAGTTAACTTCGGCATTACATATCTGTTTCTATTGAAGAAGCTAAGGCGAATAATAAATTATCTCGTGTGGCTGACGGTGGGGCTCTGCCTTGTCGTCATGGTCATGGTGCGTGTCCCTGTGGTCCAGTCGGCTTTGGGCACAGCCGTGGCGTCTGCCATATCCAAGAAATTTGGCACACCGGTGTCGGTCGGCAGGGTAGACGTGGGCATCTTCAATCGCCTTATCATCGACGACGTGGCCATGCTCGACAAGCGTGGCAAGCGCATGCTGTGGGCGTCGCGCCTTTCGGCCAAGTTCAGCTACACCGATTTGGCAAAGGGCAAGATTACCATCACATCGGCGCAAGTGTTCACCCCGAAGTTTAACCTTTATAAGGAGAACGCCGCGTCGAAGCCCAACTTCCAGTTTGTTCTCGATTCACTCGCCTCTAAGGACACTACCAATAAGTCGCGCCTCAACCTTGCCATCAACAGTCTCATCATACGCCATGGCAAGGTGGCTTGGGATCAATGGGACAAACCGCGCCTAAAGACATTTGACGTCAACCACTTGAACATATCCGAGATAAGTTCCCACATAGTCTTCGACATTGTTGAAGGCAACACTTATCATGCTTTTTTGAAGAAGTTGTCGCTACGTGAGGCCACGGGGCTTGACATCCGGTCGCTCTCTTTCAAGGCTAAGGCGACAAAGACATCCGTTGCCATCGACAATTTCTCTTTGTCCCTGCCTGGCACGGAGATACTCATTCCCCATGTCGAGGCAAACAACGGCAAGGACTCGCGCTCCTTTGCCCTCACCTTGGCACCGTCACGGGTCAATCCTTACGATCTCCGCGCCTTCGTCCCCACGCTTGCGTCTGTCAACAGGCCTGTTCTCCTCAAGCTCTCTGCGCGTGGCAAGGGACGGCGTGTCTCGTTGTCGCAACTCGAAATAGCCATGCCGCGCTACGCCGGATACCATGACTTCAACAAGCCTTCCGACCTTCGCCTCTCCGCCGTGGGCTGGCTCTTGACGGGCAAACCAATGAGGTGGCATGCCGACGTGAGGCAATTCCACGCCAACGCCAACGTCGTGAAATATTTTGCGGGCAAGGTGCCTGATGTGGTGACGCGGTTGGGCGACATCGCCTTCAATGGCACGGCATCTGGTAGCGGACAAGACCTTCACGCCAAGGGAAAACTGCGCACGAGTGTCGGAGCCGCCGTGCTCGATGTCGGCAAGCGCGGTCAACACATTGGCGGACACATAGCCACCGATGCTTTCAACCTCAAGGAAGCGCTTGCCAATCAACATTTTGGCACGCTCGCCGCTGATGTCGTTGGCAGCGGAGACCTCAAGACAAAGCGTTTTGAGCTCAAGGGAGACGTAAGGCGATTTGATTACAACGATTACGCATATCGCAACATATCGCTCAATGCCACTTTCGCCGACGGCATGGCAGAGGGGCGCGTGAGCATCGACGACCCCAACATCAGCCTGTCGCTCGATGGTGGTGCCAAGCTCACGGGCATGGACAAGGTCGTGAAGGTCAAAGGCACTGTCAATCATTTCCTGCCCTCGGCGTTGCGCCTGCTCGATGGTCGCTTGGCTAAGGCCACTTATAGCGGAACGGTTGACGCCAATTTCCACGGTCGCGACATCAACACCGCTGATGGCTATCTGCGGTTGGGCAATTTCGTGATGCGGCAAGGTGACGACAACTATGTGCTCGACTCGTTGAGGCTGCGTGCCGGCCACTCCCAGCGAGGACATTACCTGCTCATGCACAGCGACTTTGGCATGGCGGCGGTCTACGGCAAGTTCGACTACGCTGCCTTGCCTCAGGCGATAGAGAATGTCATCGTGAAGAAGTTGCCTGGCATCACCAATCTCGCGCCATTCCGTTATCGTCCCATCAACACTGGCGACGTGAGCATTGTGGCTCGCCTATCAAACAGCAATTGGGCGCGGCCTTTCCTCAACATGCCGCTCGACATTCTCGACACCGTATCGGTGCGCGCCTCCTTCGGCAGGGGCGGAAGTTCGCTCGATGCTGACCTCTCCGCTCCCGACGTGGTATGGGGCGACCGCCACTTCAAGCGCGTTAGTGCCACCGTGCGCACGGTGGACGGCTTGCTCTCCGTGGATGGCGGCTTCACCAATATGCGCGATGACAAGGTGGGCACCGACATCGGGCTGAACGTCTCGGCGGGCTTCGACCGCATCACGGCTCACGTCTCGCTCGACAATCATGCCAAGGCGCAACGACTCCGCGGGGCGTTGGGTGCTGACGTGGCATTCCGCAAGACACCAGCCGGCAAGACGCTCGCCCTCGTCAATTTCGCCAAGTCGCAATTCCATGTCGGCGACACGCTGTTTGAGGTGCATCCTTCGACCGTGCTTTACAGCAAGAACCATCTTGAGGTTCACGATTTCGCCATAAGCAGTGGCTCGCAGCGAATACTCGTGTCGGGCACGGGTTCCGACAACATCAAGGATTCGCTCACAGCCCATTTGTCGAATGTCAACGTGAGCTATCTGCTCAACCTCATCAACTTCCACTCTGTGGAGTTCAGTGGGGCGGCATCTGGCGAGGCGAGTGTGAAAGGGCTTTTTGCCAGTCCTGATGTCAACGCCGCCTTGCGCGTCGTTGGCTTCAAGCTCATAGAGGGACGGCTCGGCACGCTCTTCGCCAACGTGGGATGGAAACTTAGCGAGGGGCAGATAAACATCAACGGCATTGCTCGCGACACCATTCAAGAGGCTTCGGGACCTATACCATCAAACACTTTCATCAATGGTTACGTCTCCACGAAGCGTCATTACATAGACTTGGGCATGAAGCTCGACAACACGCGTGCTGAGTTTTTGGGCACGCTCTGCTCCAGTTTCCTGAGCGATGTTGACCTCCGAGGCAATGGAGAGCTGACGCTGTGGGGCGACTTGAGTAAACTCAACCTCACTGGCGACATCGTTACCGATGGTGCCATGACCATAAAGCCCACAGGCGTGCGCTATTTCGTGAATCGCGGGAAGGTGCACTTCATCGAGAACGAGATACAGCTCCCCGGCGACACCATCATCGATGAGTATGGCAACCGAGGACTTGTCACCGGTGCCATTCACCACCAGCACATCAGTCATATCACTACCGACATCACTGCCCATGCCGACCACCTGTTGGCGTTCAACACCAATGGCTCTGACGGCAGCAACTTCTATGGCAAGGTGTTCGGAACGGGCAACGCCACGTTGAGAAGTCGTCCTGGCACGCTCGATGTCAATATCAATGTCACGCCAACAAAGGGTTCGGAGGTGGTCTACGACATCACGAGCACGTCGGCGGCTTCCACGCAGGACTTCATTACATGGCACGACCGCGACGCCGTGGCTGCGCGTCCCGACTCAGTGGCTATGCCCGACTCTGCCGACGTGCCCGACATACCCACCGACATTCATCTCAACTTCCTGATAAACGTCAACCCCAACGCCACCATGCGGCTTATCACCGACAAGGCGTCGGGCGATTATATCACGCTCAATGGCAACGGCACGCTGCGCGCCACATATTTTAATAAGGGCGGGCTCGACATCTTCGGCACTTACACGGTGGACAAAGGCGTGTACCGCATCACCGTGCAGAACATCATAACAAAAGTCTTCAACTTCACGCAAGGCGGAACCATCACTTTCGGTGGCGACCCATTCGCCGCGCTGCTCAAGCTCAAGGCAGTATACCCGATAGCTTCCGTCAGCCTTTCCGACCTGCAGGTGGGGCGCAGCTTCTCGTCAAACAATGTGAAGGCCAACTGCATCATGAACATTACCGGCACGCCCGAGGCTCCGCGCGTGGCTTTCGACCTCGACTTCCCAACGATGAGCTCAGACACCAAGCAGATGATCTACAGTCTCATCAATGGCGAGGAGGAGATGAACCAGCAGGTGCTCTACCTGCTTGCCGTGGGCAGATTCTATTCCCGTGGAAACAACAATGCCAGCACGCAGGGCATGAACCAGACTTCGCTTGCCATGCAGAGCTTGCTGAGCGGCACGCTGAGCCAACAAATCAACAACGTGCTTGGGAGCGTGATGAAGAGCAACAACTGGAACTTCGGTGCCAACATATCCACGGGCGACGAGGGCTTCAATAATGCTGAGTATGAGGGGTTGTTCAGTGGCAACTTGCTCAACAACCGCCTCATTTTCAATGGGCAGTTTGGTTATCGCGACAACGCCAACGCCACCACGTCGTTCATAGGCGACTTCGACTTGCGCTATCTCATATTCCCCAACGGCAACTTCAGCGTGCACGTCTACAATCAGACAAACGACCGCTATTTCACGCGCAACTCGCTCAACACCCAAGGCGTGGGATTCATCTTGAAAAAAGACTTTGGCAGCCTTCGCGAGCTCTTCACCTTCGGAAGGCGCAAGCAGAAGGACGGTAAAAAGAAATGAAGAAGGGTGAGGTTCTAT
>DAIOUH010000117.1:0-8080 GCA_036751585.1 Prevotella sp.
TTGTCGGTGATAGTGGCGTTCATCGTGGGTGGACTCATCAAGAAAGTCAACGTTTACGACGCTTTCATCGAGGGAGCCAAGGAAGGCTTCCAGACCGCAGTGCGCATCATACCTTACCTTGTGGCCATTCTCGTGGCTGTTGGCGTGTTTCGTGCCTCGGGTGCCATGGACATGGTGATCAACGGCATATCATGGTGCGCCGACAAGTGCGGGCTCAACACCGATTTCGTGGGAGCCTTGCCCACGGCGTTCATGAAGCCACTGTCGGGAAGCGGCGCGCGCGGCATGATGCTTGAGGCCATGAAGACATACGGCCCCGACTCATTCGTGGGCAGGCTCTCGTGCATTTTGCAAGGTTCCACCGACACCACGTTCTACATCCTCGCGGTGTATTTCGGCTCGGTCAACATCAAGTTCACGCGACACGCCGTGGCGTGCGGACTTCTCGCCGACTTTATTGGCACCATTGCGGCAATCGTCATAGCCTACATCTTCTTCGGATAATCAACACACAATCTTTTCGGATATATGGCAAATCTAAAATCACTCCTAAAAGAAACCGCCATCTACGGCTTGAGCTCTATCGCCGCGCGTTTCATCGGCTATCTCCTCGTTCCGATAGAGACTGCCAAGTTCAACGCGGCAGGGGGACAGTATGGCATTATCACCAATATCTATGCCTATATCGCCCTTCTCATCATCATCTTGACTTATGGCATGGAGACCACCTTCTTCAGGTTCATGAACCGTCAAGGCGAGAACCCCGAGAAGGTCTACGCCACCACGCTGCGCATGGTGGCCACCACGTCGCTGGTGTTCGTGCTCCTGCTCTGGGTGTTTCTCCACCCGATAGCCGGAGCCATAGGCTATCCAGACCATCCTGAGTTCATCATGATCATGGGCACCTGCGTGGCCATCGACGCTTTCACCGCCATACCCTTCGCTTACCTTCGTTTGAAGCACAAGGCGCTGAAGTTTGCCTTGCTCAAGATGGTGAGCATCGTTGTCAACCTCGTGGGCGTGAGCCTCTACCTCATCGTGCTGCCCGACATGCACGTCAACTTCCTCGGAATCTACGACGCCCACTTCAGCCTTGAGGTGGTTTGGATATTCTGGATAGAGCTTTCCGGCTCCGTCCTCACGCTCGTGCTTCTCGCCAAGGAGCTGAAAGGCTTCAAGAATCCTTTCGACAAGGCGACCTGCAAGCGCATGCTCTCATACACCTGGCCGCTTCTCGTCATGGGCCTTGCCGGCCAGCTCAACCAGTGCGCCTCGCAAATCATCTTCCCTTACGCCTTCGACGGCAACGCCGACGAGGCGAGGGTACAGCTCGGCATTTATGGCGCGTGCATCAAGATTGCCATGATCATGGTCATGATAACCCAGGCCTTCCGCTATGCCTACGAGCCGTTTGTCTTCGGACAGTCTAAGGAGAAGAACAGCAAGGAGACCTATGCCAAGGTCATGAAATATTACATCATCTTCACGCTTTTGGCCTTTCTTTGCGTCATCGGCTACATGGATCTCATACGCTACATCGTGGGAAAAAGCTATTGGGAAGGCTTGGAGATAGTGCCTATCGTGATGGCGGCGGAGATAATGTTCGGCGTGTTCTTCAACCTCAGCTTCTGGTATAAGCTCATCGACAAGACCATCTGGGGTGCCTATTTCTCTGGCATCGGCGCGGTGGTGCTCATTGCGGTTGACGTCATCTTCATCCCCCGCTTTAGCTATTGGGCGTGTGCGTGGGCAGGTTTCGTGAGCTATACGGTCAGCATGGTGCTGAGCTATTTCTTCGGGCAGAAATATTACCCCATCAAGTATCCGCTCAAGGACATCGCCTTCTACGTGGTCTTGGCCCTCGTGGTGTTCTTCGTGATAGACTTCTGCAACAACCACCTTTCCATGTGGCCCGCCCTTGGCATCAATACGCTGCTCATCGCCGCCTTTGCCGTGGTGATAGTGAAGCGCGACTTCTGGAGCCTTGTCAAGGCGAGACTGCACAAATGAAACTCAAATACAAAAAGATTATATGACCAATAAAATGAAAAAGAGGCTTCCTCTTGGCCTTTTGGCTTTGTCCATGCTCTCACCTCTGCCCGCGATGGCAGATGAGGGCATGTGGACGCTCTACGACCTGCCTTCGCAGGTCTACCAGGCAATGTGCGGCTATGGGTTCATGCTGCCGCAAAGCGCGCTCTATTCAGACGCCAACGCCATAAAGAACAATGTCGTGAACTTCTCGGGCTATTGCTCTGGCGTGGTGGTGTCGCCAGACGGACTTGTCTTCACCAATCACCATTGTGGCTTTGAGGCAATCCGTTCCCACAGCACCACTGAGCACGACTACATGCTCAACGGCTTCGTGGCGAAGAGCTACGCTGAGGAGTTGCCAAACGAGAACATGTTCGTGTCGTTCATGAAGAGCCAGCAGGACATCACGCCGCGGCTGAAGGCTCTTGGCATCGACAAGATGAACAAGGACGCGCAGAACCATCTCGTCGACTCGTTGAGCCAGGCCATGACCGACTCGGTGAAGAAACTGGACAAGACGCTCCACGTTGACATCGACGCCTTCTATGAGGGCAACAAGTGGTATGCCACCACTTACCAAGACTTCACCGACCTCAGGCTCGTCTTCACGGTGCCTAAGTCGATGGGCAAGTTTGGCGGTGAGACCGACAACTGGATGTGGCCGCGCCAGACTTGCGACTTCTCCGTGTTCCGCGTCTATTGCGACCCAAAGACTGGAGGTCCCGCGCCTTACTCAAAGGACAACGTGCCTTACCACCCGAAGACATGGGCCAAGGTGAGCATGGACGGCTATCGCGAAGGCTCATTCGCCATGACAGTGGGCTATCCTGGAAGCACCGAGCGCTATCTGTCAAGCTATGGCATCAAGGAGATGCGCGACTGCCAGAACGACCCGAGGCAGCAAGTGCGTGGCGTGAAGCAGGAAGTGATGCTGCGCCACATGAGGGCCAGCGAGGCGGTGAGGATAAAATACGACTCGAAGTTCGCGCAAAGCTCCAACTACTGGAAGAACTCCATCGGAATGAACAAATGTATCGATTCCATCGGTCTTGTGAACCAGAAACGCGCTTACGAGGAGCAGATTGCCCAATGGCAAGACACCGCCAAGTATGCGGCAAACAAGGTCGATTTCCCGCTCTTGCAGAAGCTCTACGCGCGTCGCAGCCGCTTGACCAAGGCCATGACGCAATGGTCGGAGACGTTCAGCAGGAGGAGCAACATAGAGTTTAACGCTCGCGCCATTCGCCTCATGGACGCGCAGAAGTCCAAGGGCTCGAAGAAGGGCGAGTACTACCAGTTTGAGAACAACGCCGACCAGTGGGATGCCGCTACCGATGCCGACATGATGGCTGCGCTGCTGAAGAACTATCGCGAGAAGGGCGACAAGGACTTCATGCCCACGGCTGTATACAACACCATAGACAAGCGTTTCAAGGGCAACTACCGCAAGTATGTCGATTGGCTCTTCAAGAACTCACAGATGCTGAAAAACGGCAAGCTCTATTTCGCCAGCCAGCAGTATCGCCAAGACCCAGGCGTGGCTTATGCCAAGGCCATTGACGCGGTCTACTACAAGATTAAGGGCGAAGGCGGCAAGGGAGCCTGGTCGTTGTCGGACAGCATCGCCGTGCAAGAGCGCTATCTCTGCCAAGCCAAGGTGCAGATGGAGATGGACAAGCCGCACTATTCTGACGCCAACTTCACCATGCGCTTGTCTTACGGACAAGTGAAGCCGCTCGCCTTGGGCAGCAACAAGGCTTACTACACTACCGCCAAGAGCCTTCTCGACAAGATGGCTAAGGGCGACAAGGGCGTAATAGACTATCAGGCTGAGCCAATAATGCGCACGCTCATGTCTGCCACCGATTTCGGCAAGTACACCGACCCCGTGAGCCACACGCTCAATCTTTGTTTCCTTACCAACAACGACATCACGGGCGGCAACAGCGGCTCGCCAATGTTCGATGGCAAGGGACAGCTCATCGGTCTGGCCTTCGATGGCAACTGGGACAGCCTCTCTTCCGACATCAACTTCGATTCCAACCTCGCGCGTTGCATAGGCGTGGACATCAGGTATGTGGTCTACATGATTGACAAGTGGGGACACGCCGACCGCCTGCTTAAAGAGATTGGCGTGGAGAAATAAAACGCAAACAAACGTTAAATATCACGGGGCGACTGTAACAAAACAGCCGCCCCGTCGTCGTCTAAGTAACAACAGCAAAATAATGGACTACAAATACATTAATCAACTTTTGAACCGCTACTGGGAGGGGGAGACCTCTCTTGAGGAGGAAGACATCCTCCGCGCGTTCTTCAGCCAGGACAATATCCCGACGGAGCTGATGCGTTATAAGCCGCTGTTCAGCTATGAGGCGACAGAGGCCAAGCGTGATGTATTGGGCGACGACTTCGACGCCAAGCTCCTTGCCGCCATAGCGGAGCGCAAGCCGGTAAAGGCGAGGGTCATCTCCATGGGGCAGCGTTTCAAGCCCCTTCTCAAGGCAGCTGCAACGGTTGCCATACTTCTCACGTTGGGCAACGCAATGCAGGTGCCCTTCTCGAAGAATTCGAGTGACCCCATAAGCAATTATGACGGTTACTACAAGCCAGAGCTCGACAACGGCACCAATGTCGCCATAGGAGACAGTTCCATGATCGACACCTTGCAGCAGAGCTTGGCAACGCCGGACGCGCCTGCCGCCATGCCGGTACTCAAATAAGATATTTCTATGCTTTCTCTATAAATCATTAAAGTAAAACAACAACAAAGGAAACTGTGAAGTTTCAATTCTCTCAAATTTTTCATAACATACTAACGTAGAAAGGATCGCTGCCCTGTCATGGGCGTGGCGATCCTTTCTTATTTTTAATGTAAAATATTATTGCCGGAATTTAACACTTGGGAACAGGTGAATTTAGAGCGAAAAAACTGTTCGCGTCTGCCTTTTGGCAACACTGTCAGCGGCTTTTAGACCACGACTTTTGCCGTTTGTCACTGGATGCCGTCGTGATTTTAGCAATATGGCAACGCGATATGAGCGTAAGGGCAATGCGATATAAGCGAAATGATGGTGCGATACAAGTGTAAAGGCGATGCCATTCAAGCGTAAAGCCAGCGCCGTTTAATCGTATCGGCAACGCCTGAAAACTATCATAAACGCAAATCATTGATATTCAGTTGTTTGCCGAAATAGCCCGACATTGCGTCGTTTCGGTCCAAGGAGGCCGCGCGATTGAGAAATCGATTCTCAGAAGGCCTTTTGTAAAATATTATGGGCAATGTTGATTTGTGTGGGCGCGCCTCTTCTTCACATAAAATGCCCACGAGCGTGGACGATGCTTTGTCGCGCTCGTGGGCATTGGGGTGAACGTTGGCGTAGAAGCCTTATTTCTTGCCTTTTTTCTTCTGTTGAGGCTGTGGCTTGGTGGATGGCTGCACTACGGGCGTTGGCCTTAAAATGCTATCGTATTTGGCCTTGTCGGCAAGCAGGTCAAACGCTGCCTTGACCTGCTTGTCGGTGCGCAGCGTGTTTTCCACGGCTCCGCGCTGGAAATAGTAGGCTGTCACGATGTCGTTGGTGAGCACCTGCATGATGCTTTCCTTTGCCTTGTCGAGGTCTTTTCCGAGGTTGTGGTGCAGTTTCTTGCGCAAGGCGTCAAACTCGGCCTTGGCGTCATCGTAATAGCCCTCAAATTTCGCCAGCTTCTCCAGCTCGTCGAGTTGTTTGCCGCTGATGTCATCGTATTTGAACGAACTTGCCATCACTGTTTTCTTGAAGTCGTTGAAGTCGTCGTCGGTAAGGCTGAACTCCGATGGCTTGGCTATGGTGGGGTGGGCGGCTATGTATTTTTGCTCCCATGTGTCCACCAGCTCGTTGGAGTCGCGTACCGCCGCGAGATAGTAAGTGATGTTGGGCATGGAGTCGTTTTCCACCTTTATGTCTGGCATAATGCCCCCACCGTCTTTCACCGTGCGTCCGTGCATGGTCTTGAAGGTGTGTGTCAGCGAGTCCGCCACCACCTCAGCGCCGCCTTTGCCGTTGTGACGGTAGTTTATCTTCTGGATGCATCGCCCTGAGGGAATGTAATACTTGTTTGTGGTGAGTTTCATCTGCGCGTTGTAAGGCAGGTTCATCACCGTTTGCACGAGTCCCTTGCCGAAAGTCTTTGTTCCCATTACCACGGCGCGGTCGAAGTCTTGCAGTGAGCCACTGGTAATCTCGGCAGCCGAAGCCGTGTTGCCGTTCACGAGCACCACGACGGGCATGACCGTGTCTACTGGTTCCACCTGCGTGTAATAGTCGTGGTTCACCTTCTTCATCTTCCCGCGGTTGCTCACCACGAGACGGCCTTTGGGCACAAGGCAGTTGACGATGTTCACCGCCTCCATCTCCGATCCGCCACCATTGCCCCTGAGGTCGAGCACGAGGCCTTTCATGCCTTTCTCCTTCATGTCTATGATGGCGTTGCGCACGTCGCGGCTGCACCCTTCGGTATAGGTGTTTAGGTTAAGATACCCGAATCCGTTATTCTGCACACCGTAATAGGTTACGGCAGGCAGTTGTATGGCGCGTCTGGTCACCTTGAACTTCATGTCCTTGCCCGTGGAGGGGCGGTGGATTTTCAGCTCAAACGTCGTGCCGGCGTCACCACGCAGGTGGTTGCTCACGTATTCGTTGTCTTTCTTTGTCATGTCCTCACCGTCGATGGAGAGTATGATGTCGCCCTTTTTCAATCCCACCTTCGCCGCGGGCATGTTCTCGTAAGGTTCGTCGATGCACACGCGGCCGAGCTTGAAGTTGTATCTTATGAGCGAGCCTATGCCGGCGTATTTGCCGGTGAGCATCATCTTCACGTCCTGGCTCTTGTTGGCAGGATAATACTCCGTGTATGGGTCGAGGCTTCGCAGCAATGCGTTTATGCCCGTGCCAATGGTGATGTCGGCATCGAGGGTGTCGACATACATCATGTCGAGATTCTTGTAGATGGCATTGAAGAGGTCGAGGTTCTTCGCCACCTTGAAATAGTGCTCGTCCTGGCTTTGCGCGTAGCCAAGCATGCCTGTGAAGAGGCAGAGCAACAACAGATACGTCTTTTTCATTTATGACTGTGTGTGTTTTTTGTTACGAGATATATTATGGCGTGTGTCACGACATATATAATGTTACATATATAATGTGCAAAGATACGAATAATAGAGCCCATTATGCTGAAAGAAGGCGCAAAAATAAGCAAATTGAAGAAAAATGATAAAAAAGTTGCGAAAAAGTTTGGTGGGTTCGCGGAATGTGCGTACCTTTGCAATCGCAAATCAGAAATGACACGCACACTGCTTCAGTAGCTCAGTTGGTTAGAGCACCTGACTGTTAATCAGGGGGTCGTTGGTTCAAGCCCATCCTGGAGCGCGAAAGAGAGTAACTTCGGTTACTCTCTTTTTTTATTTATCCATGTCGAGTGTATAATGTTTACGATGTAGACTGGTTTGTGAAGAAAAATCGTAACTTTGCAAGGGTAATATTATATGTGATGGCGAATGCCGTCTACATTTGATGGTAAGACCGTTATGTGGTAAAGATTCTTTGAATATTAATCATAAATAGATAGTTTAGGAGTTACAAATGAGAATAGGCGATTTAGACTTTGGTAGCAGGCCATTGTTTCTTGCACCCATGGAAGACGTTACAGACATAGGTTTCCGTAAGCTGTGCAAACGATTCGGGGCGGCTATGGTGTATACCGAGTTTGTGGCAGCCGATGCCATAATACGTTCTATACCAAGCACTTTGACGAAGATGAAAGTCAATGACGATGAGCGGCCAGTGGGCATCCAAATCTATGGAAAGAATGTCGATTCCATGGTTGAGGCCGCAAAGATTGTTGAGACTTTCCATCCCGATATTATCGACCTCAACTTTGGTTGCCCTGTGAAGAAGGTGGCAGGCAAAGGCGCTGGTGCGGGTCTGTTGAGGGATATACCGCTTATGCTTGAGATAACGCGCGCTGTGGTTAAGGCTGTGAATATACCTGTTACCGCCAAGACACG
>DAIOUH010000118.1:0-8071 GCA_036751585.1 Prevotella sp.
TCATTACCACGAAAGGATGGTTGGGGTCGTGGGTCACGTCAAACTCGGCCTGTCCCTCCAGGAAGACCGTGCGCTCCTTTCCGCTGAACGCCTTGGGGTATGTAATCTTGGAGTCGGCATAGAGCCATACTTTCGTGCCATCGGGCAGCACCATGTCCGCGCTCTTCCCCGACTTCGTGGTTATGGTGTTGCTCTCTGTCGCCACGTCGGAAGGCTCAAGCCCCAACGCGTTGAGCAACCGCTGCGGAATGGCCGTGGCTTTCGTGTTGGTTACAGTGGCGGTCTTGGAGTTGCTTGAGACTTTGCGATGCACTGGCGCTGACTTCAACTGCGTGGTGGCTTGTGGGGCCTTGCTCGCAAGCAAGCCTTGCTCCTTGATGGAGTTTCGCCAAAGCGAGGCGCTGACGATGAAAGCCAGGCATACCGTGGCAGCTATTGCCATCCACCATCTTGTCATGGTCACGATGTTGGCCTTTTGGCTCGACTTGGCCTCTATGCGTCTCATCACGCTGGAGTAGGCGGCCTCCATGTCGGCATTTGACATGGTTTGTTCCATGTCGTCGCGCAACACGGCTTGGCGCATGCATTCCGCGTCTTGCATTGCAGACAAAGCATCCCCTTCTCGCGCCAAGAGCGCGAGAAGCTCATCGTCCTTGTTGCCGTTGGGCTCAATGGCATCCACGACACGGAGCAACAGTTCGTCTTTGTCTTCTATCTGCATTGAAAGTAAATGGTCTTAATTTGCGAAATCTCTTTTATTATTATAGACGTAAAGGTAACCTTAAAAGTCACACCCAATTATATTTATTTAACCTCTTTCCTCAACATTTTCAGAGCTTGCACTATGTGTTTCTTCACCGTGCTTGTGCTGATGTTCAGTTCTTCGGCCACTTCCGCGTATTTCTTGCCTTTGAAGTAGCATGCGTCAAGTATGGCGCGTGTCTGCGGGGTGAGTGTGCCAATGAGCATCCGCATCTTTTCTATTTTGGCTTCCGTGTCCATGAGTTGTGAGAGGGAGTCGTCGTCCTCGCCGTAGAAAGTCTTGTAGAAGACCTCGTATCTCTGCCGCGACACGCTGCTGCGAATGCGGTCTATGCACTTGTTTCTGATGACACGATAGAGAAAGCCGCGTTCGTTGCCATCCTTGATGTCACCGAGATGTCCCCACAACATTTCGAAGGCATCGCCGATAATGTCACGGCAAGCCTCCTCGTCTTTCACCATGCCATAGGCGAAAGCGTAAAGCTGTGGATAGTACTCGCGGAACAGCCGCTTAAACTCTGTCTCTTGTCCCATTCGGAAGCAAAATTACGCAAATTAGTTGAAATTAACAAGTTTTGGTATGTATTTGCGCCATAATTTCGTTGATAGTGTTCCTTTTCGTGTGGAATTGTTAGCATGATGGCATTGGGCGATAATTATTATCTTGGGCAAGCCTTCGTGCTTTGGCAGTTGCTTTTTTTATGAATTTTGTTTCAGTTGTTTACGCTTTTTGTTAGATAATTTGGTAACTTTGCAAGAAATCATACGACCACATGGACGACGATAAGACAAAAAACAACGATACCAACCAAGACGACGGACTCACTGTTGATCAGCATTCCGACTATCAGCCTGCCGACCGCTTTGATGCCAGTGCGGTGCATCACCTCTCAGGCATGTACAAGAACTGGTTTCTCGATTACGCGTCATACGTGATCTTGGAACGTGCCGTACCTCATATCGAGGATGGCCTTAAGCCAGTGCAACGTCGCATCCTTCACACAATGAAGCGAATGGACGATGGCCGATACAACAAAGTGGCCAACGTGGTGGGCGAGACCATGAAGTTTCACCCTCACGGCGACGCTTCCATTGGCGATGCCTTGGTTCAGCTCGGTCAGAAAGACCTGCTTGTGGACACCCAGGGCAACTGGGGAAACATACTCACCGGAGACCGTGCCGCTGCCCCGCGATACATCGAGGCGCGCCTGTCAAAGTTCGCCTTGGAGACGGTGTTCAATCCCAAGACCACAGAGTGGCAGCTCTCTTATGATGGTCGCAACAAGGAACCCGTGACCTTGCCGGTGAAGTTTCCGTTGCTGTTGGCACAGGGCGCGGAAGGCATCGCCGTGGGCTTGTCTTCTAAAGTGTTGCCCCACAACTTCAATGAGCTTTGCGATGCCGCCATCAGTTACTTGCATGGGGAGGAATTTCATTTATATCCCGACTTCCCCACGGGTGGAGCCATCGACGTGGCGCGATATAACGACGGGCAGCGCGGAGGCATGGTGCGCGTCAGGGCCAAGATAGAGAAGCGCGATTCCAAGACGCTCGTCATCAGCGAAGTGCCATATTCCAAGACGGCAGCGTCGCTTCAAGACTCCATAACAAAAGCAATAGAGAAGGGAAAGATAAAGGCAAGGAAGGTCATCGACATGACGGCGCGCCACGTGGAGATTCAAGTGGTGCTGGCTCCGGGCGTGTCGCCAGACAAGACCATCGACGCGCTTTACGCCTTCACCGACTGCGAGATAAACATCTCGCCAAACTGCTGTGTCATCGAAGACGACAAGCCGCAGTTTCTCACCGTGTCGCAAGTGTTGCGTCATTCCACCGACCGCACCATGGGCCTTCTGCGCAAGGAGCTCTTGATACGAAAAGGTGAACTTGAGGAGCAACTCTTCTTCGCCAGCTTGGAGCGCATATTCATAGAAGAGCGCATGTACAAGGAGAAAGCCTTTGAGCAAGCAGCCGACCAAAAGGCCGTGTTGCTGTTCCTCGACAAGGAGTTCACGCCGTGGAAGCCAAAGCTCTTGCGCGAAATACGCGAAGACGACTATTTGCGCCTGCTTGAGATAAAGATGCAGCGCATACTGAAATACAACAAGGACAAGGCCGACAAGCTCATGGCCAAGATAAAGGCCGAGCTGAAAGGCATAGAGCATGACCTCGCGCACATGACCGATGTCACGGTGGCGTGGTTCAAGCACCTGAAGGATACCTATGGCAAGGATCATCCACGACTCACCGAGATACGCTCGTTTGACACCATCGAGGTGACGAAAGTGGTAGACGCCAATGAAAAGCTGTATATCAACAGGCAGGACGGATTCATCGGGACAGGATTGAAAAAAGACGAGTTCGTGTGCAACTGCTCCGACATCGACGACATAATAATCTTCTTCAAGGACGGTAAATACAAGGTCATAAAGGTGGCCGACAAGATTTTCGTGGGCAAGAACGTGCTGTGGGCACAGGTGTTCAAGAAAAACGACTCGCGCACCATTTACAATGTCGTGTACCGTGATGGCAAAAAGGGGCCATACTATATCAAGCGATTCAGCGTCACGTCTGTCATTCGTGACAGGGAGTATGACCTCACCATGGGCACGCCAGGCTCGCGAGTGTGCTATTTCACCGCCAACCCCAATGGCGAGGCCGAGATAATAAAGGTGACACTTGAGCCTGACTTGGCAAACAAGCGGCAGGCTCTGTTCTTGGAAAAAGACTTCTCCGACATTCTCATCAAGGCGAAGACCGTGAGGGGAAACCTCCTGACGAAACGCCAGGTGAAGCGCATCACGCTGAAGAGCCACGGGCACTCCACGCTCGGAGGAAGGAAAGTGTGGTTCGACAGCGACGTGAGAAGGCTCAACTATGACGCTCACGGCAAGTATCTCGGTGAGTTCAGCGACGACGACTCCGTGCTGGTCATGCTCAACGGTGGCAGTTATTATCTCACCGACTTCGATCTCAACAATCATTTCGAGGACAACATCACGCTCATCGAGAAATATGACCCGCACAAGGTGTGGACAGCCCTCCTCTTCGATGCCGACAACAATGGCTACCTCTATCTCAAGCGTTTCTTGCTTGACGCGAGAAAGATGACGCAAAACCTTGTAGGTGACAACAGCGAGAGCCAGTTGTTGCTTCTCTCAGACACTCCTTATCCCAACATCCGCGTGACGTTTGGCGGTGCCGACAGTGTTAGGCCGCCAATGGACATCGACGCGGAGCAATTTGTCGGTGTCAAGAGCTTTAAGGCAAAGGGCAAGCGCGTATGCAATTGGCAAGTGGAGAAGGTCGAGGAACTTGAACCGCTCAGGCAGCCAGAGCCGCAAGACGATGGCGATGACAAGACACCCAGTGATGACAACGAGAACCTTGACCCTGACGCGGGTAAGTCGCGTCAACAAATCATCGACGAGATCACGGGCCAACTTAACCTCTTCGACGACAAAGGCAAATAACCAAAGATAGATAGATGGCAAAAGGCGCAATGAGAATCTTCACCTGTTGGACGAGAATCCTGACCTTCACGTTGCTCATGGTGAGCATGGGTGTCAAGGCCCAGAAAGAGAATGCCAGCTTGATAAGCATTGGCCATGTCGACATTCTCGATACCTACCTCTCGCAGGAGAAAGCGACGGGCTTGGAGTTGCGCTACAACAAGGAAAGGCTCAATCGCAAGTTTGTGGCCGCGCCCGACAGTGGCTCCACTGGCACCGTGTTGCGCAAGTGGTCCACTTACGTGTCGCAAGAGGCGTTGGTGTCCAAGGCCGGCACCAGGGGCAATGCCAACTCCTTCTTAGGGGCCATGTACAACCTGCGCCTTGGTTGGCATTACAACATAGACCCTGCCCCCTTCAACTTGCGGTTCGGACTTCTTGCCGACTTCACGTTGGGTGGGCTCTACAACACGCGAAACAGCAACAATCCAGCGCAGCTGAAACTCGCGTTGAGCGTTGACCCTTCTGTCTTGGCCACGTGGCGGTTCCGCGTCAAAGGCAAGCCTTTTGCCCTTCGCTACGAGGCTTCCGTGCCTGCGTTGGGCATCGCCTTCTCGCCAAACTATGGGCAAAGCTATTACGAGATTTTCACGCGAGGCAACTACGACCACAACGTGGTGTTCACCTCGCCAGCATCTGGATTCCAGATTCAACAACAGCTCTTGCTCGACTTCCGCCTTTGGCGCACGACATTCACCGTTGGCTATCTCAACGACATAAGGCAGTTGAGTGCCAACAGTTTGAAGTATCATCATTACACCCACGCGGTGACAATAGGTTGGAGGTATTGACCCATGAGAAAGACGTTAAACCTTTTTCTTGTTTTTTTCTTGCCTTTCGTGTTGACGGCGTGCGTGTCCGAAGATGAGTTTGATGACTCTCCGCAAGGCAACTTTGAGGCCTTGTGGCGCATCATGGACGAGCATTACTGTTTTTTCAAGGAGAAAGGCATAGATTGGGATTCCATCCATGCCGTGTATCAGCCGCAATTCAATTATGGCATGAGTGAGAGCCAGCAGCTTGAGGTGCTTGGCAATATGCTCGCCGAATTGCGCGATGGGCACGTCAACCTCTTCGCCTCTTTCGATTACAGCCGCTATTGGGGATTCCACGAGAACTACCCGAAGAATTATAGCGACTCCCTCGTGCGTGTGTATCTTGGCACCGACTATCGCATATCCAACGGCATGCGTTATCGCATTCTCGACGATAACGTAGGCTATCTGCGCGTTCCCACTTTTGAGAACTCCTTTGGCGCGGGCAACCTCGATGACATCCTTCTTTATTTCCAGCCGTGCTTGGGCTTGATCATAGACCTTCGCGACAACGGAGGCGGAATGTTGACCTCGGCGGAAAGCCTTGCCGCCCGCTTCACCGACAAGGAAACGCTTGTGGGATACATGAGGCACAAGACGGGCAAGGGCCACGACGACTTCTCAGGCTTGGAGAAGCAGACGCTCAAGCCCGCCAAGGGCATACGTTGGCATAAGCCCGTGGTGGTGCTGGTCAACCGCTCTGTCTTCTCAGCTGCCAACGAGTTCGTGAAATACATGCGCCATTTCCCCAAGGTGACCATCGTGGGCGACCGTACAGGCGGTGGTGCCGGACTGCCTTTCTCCTCGGAGCTGCCAAACGGTTGGAGCATACGCTTCTCGGCTTGCCCCATCTACGACACTGACATGCGAAGCACCGAGGACGGAATGGATCCTGACGTATATGTGGGACTTTCTTCCAACGACATCAATCGCGGGACAGATTCCATGATAGAGAAAGCCCGTGAGATCATAAGACAATGAAACAGCCTTTATTTTATTCAGATACGACAATATAAGCAATGAACCAATATTCCATACTCATCTCACAAAGCCTTAATATCAGGCAGGAACAAGCGGCGGCGGTCATCGAGCTCCTCGACGCTGGCGCCACCATTCCTTTCATCAGCCGTTACCGCAAGGAAGCTACCGGAAACCTCAACGAAGTGCAAGTGGCTGCCGTGAGCGACCTTTACGAGAAGTTGAAGGAATTGCAGAAACGCAAGGAGACTATCCTGAAGACCATCGACTCGCAGGGCAAGCTCACCGATGACTTGCGCCATCGCATAGAGGGCTCATGGGATGCCACTGAGATAGAAGACATATACATGCCTTTCAAGCCTCGCCGCCGTACCCGTGCGCAAGTGGCGCGCGAGCAAGGTCTTGAGCCTCTCGCCAAGCTGATACTCATCCAAAAGGAACATTATCCAGACATGGCCGCTCAGCGATTTGTCAAGGGCGAAGTGAAAGACGTGGACCAGGCGATAAAAGGCGCGCAAGACATCATTGCCGAGGACATTTCCCTGGATGAAGGCACGAGGCAGACCGTGCGTCGCAATTTCCAGCATGAGGCGACGATAGTGTCACGTGTCATTCCGAAAATGAAGGATGAAGACAAGGCGCAGAAATACAGCGATTACTTCGCTTTCTCCGAGGAGTTGCGCCGGTGTTCCTCGCATCGTCTCCTCGCCATGCGCCGTGGCGAGGCCGAAGGCGTGCTGAGGGTGAGCATCACCGGCGATGACGAAGGCAACGTGGAACGGCTGAAGCGTCACTACGTGCGTGGGTTCGGCTCGTGTCAAACCATTGTGGCTGAGGCCGTCGAGGATGGATATAAGCGTCTCGTCGAACCATCGATAGAAAACGAATTCGCCGCCCTTAGCAAGGAAAAGGCCGATGACGAGGCGATACGTGTGTTCAAGGAGAACCTCAGGCAGTTGCTTCTCGCAGCCCCTCTCGGGCAGAAACGTGTCATGGGTGTTGACCCTGGCATTCGCACGGGCTGCAAGGTCGTGGTGCTCGATGCCCAAGGCAACTTGCTTTATCATACCGTGGTCTTTGCCGTGGGCGACCGCCGCGCGCGAAACGGAATGACACCTTTGGAGCAGTTCGACGACTTGGCGCACAAATGGCGAGTGGATGCCATAGCGTGCGGCAACGGAACGGCGTCGCGAGAGACATCCGACATCTTGCGGCAAATCAAGGACATTCCCACTTATGTGGTATCCGAGGACGGAGCGAGCATATATTCCGCTTCCGAGGTGGCACGCGAGGAGTTCCCCGACGAGGATGTGACCGTGCGTGGGGCTGTGTCGATAGGCCGCAGGCTTATGGACCCTCTTGCCGAACTGGTGAAGATTGACCCGAAGAGCATTGGGGTGGGGCAGTATCAGCACGACGTCGACCAGGGCAAGCTCAAGCACAGTCTTGACCAGACGGTGGAACTTTGCGTCAACGGTGTTGGCGTGAATGTCAACACGGCGTCAAAAAACTTGCTTACCTATGTCTCCGGCCTTGGTCCTGTACTTGCTCAAAACATCGTGGACTATCGCAAGGCCAATGGTCCCTTCACCTCGCGGGCCCAGTTGAAGAAAGTGCCACGTCTTGGCCCCGCGGCCTTCCAGCAGTGCGCTGGCTTCTTGCGTATACCCAACGCCAAGAACCCACTCGACGCCTCGGCCGTGCATCCTGAGAGTTACCAGATCGTGGAGAAAATGGCGGACGACTGCGGATGCTCCGTTGAAGATTTGATTAAGAGCCCAGAACTGCGAAAACGGGTCAACATAAACAAATATGTGACCAAGAGCGTGGGCTTGCCGACGCTTACCGACATAATGAAGGAACTGGAGAAGCCTGGGCGCGACCCGCGTGGCAAGGCGGAGACCTTCGAGTTTGACCCTCGTGTGCACACTCCGGAAGACCTCGTGCCAATGATGGAGCTTCCAGGCATCGTGACCAATATAACCAATTTCGGGGCTTTTGTCG
>DAIOUH010000119.1:0-8070 GCA_036751585.1 Prevotella sp.
AAGCCAGCAAGAGCAGCCACGGCCGTGGCGGCATGACCTCGAAGGCTCATACCGCTCACGAGGTGGCCAATGCCGGCATCAGGGTCATCATAGCCAACGGCAACACGCCCAACATACTCGTCAACCTCACGGAACGCCCCATGGAGACCCTTCACACCGAGTTTGTGGCAAGGCCAAAGTAACAAAATCGCCTTTATTTAGCTACGAGCACCCAAAAAAGCATTTCGTAGCTAAATAAAGGTGATTTTGTTTGTAGCAATTGAAATTCCGTGCTATCTTTGCATTAGATAAATCAAGACGCTTATGTGTGAGATAATAGGAAGGAAAAACGAGATAGCAGAACTGAAACGCTATTACAAAAGCGGTAGACCAGAGTTTGTGGCTGTATACGGGAGGAGGCGTGTCGGCAAGACATTCCTCATAGATGAGGTATTTCACGACGACATGGTGTTTCATCACACAGGCTTGTCGCCATACGATCGCAAGCGTAGGGTCTCAACGAATGACCAATTGCAAAACTTTTATTTCTCGCTCATCCGTCATGGCATGGAAGGCATTAGCCAACCTAAGTCGTGGCTGGAAGCTTTCTTCCTTTTGGAACAGTTTCTCGACATCAATGACAATGGCAGTCGCCAGGTGGTGTTTATCGACGAGTTGCCTTGGATGGACACGGCGCGTTCCGGTTTTCTCACGGCGCTCGAAGCCTTTTGGAATGGTTGGGGCAATACTCGCCACAACCTCATGCTCATTGTTTGCGGGTCGGCGACTTCTTGGATGCTCGACAACCTTATCAACAACAAGGGCGGCCTATATGGTCGATTGACGGGCGAGATGAAGCTCGCGCCATTCACCCTCAAAGAATGTGAGGACTTCTACCTCAGCCGAAACATCAAGATGACCCGCTACAACGTGGTGCAGGCTTACATGATACTTGGCGGCATACCGTTCTATATGAACTTTTTTAATCCGTCCTTGAGTCTCGCGCAAAACATTGACGCGCTGTTTTTCGCGCGCAACGCCAAGTTAGGCGATGAGTTCAACCGCCTTTTCAACTCAGTGTTCGACCATGCCGAGGAAAGCATGAAGATTATCCGGGTGTTGGGTCGGAGGCATGCCGGATACACGCGTCAGGAGATTGCCGAGAAGACCGGCATCAATCCCAACGGTGAGTTCACCAAGATGTTGAAAGCCCTCATTGGCAGCGACTTTGTCATCAAATACGTTCCTTTCGGGGCTTCTTTGCGAGAGGAGCATTATAAGTTGACCGACTCATTCTGCTGGTTTTGGTTGCATTTCAAAGACGGCAAGCAGATTCGCCAGGAAGACTACTGGCAACATCATTTGCGTGAATCGGAAATATCCTCATGGAGAGGAATAGCCTTTGAAGAGGTGTGTTTGCAGCACATCAGGCAAATCAAGAGAGCCTTGCAGATAGGTGCCGTGTCTTCCACGGAGTCGGCTTATATCGTGAAAGGTGATGAAAAGACGGAAGGCATGCAGATAGACCTTATCATCGACCGTAGCGATGACGTGATAAACCTGTGTGAACTGAAATATTCCAAGACACCATACGTCATCACCCAAGCACACGCCAACCACTTGACCGCTCGTTTGGAGGCCATGGAGGAAAAGAACAAAAACAAGACGTTCCTGCTCACCTATATAGGTTGTTCGCCGCTTGCCGAGAATGAATATTCGGATATGTTCCCATGCCAGCTCACATCGGACGACTTGTTCACATAATCTACATTGCATAACTATCCATTTGTCGCCTGAAACGGCACTTTTCCTTGCATAAAGGTTGTGCTCGCCAATGTTTATGCTTATCTTTGCATACAGATAAAAAGATAGAAAGGGAGAAAAGGAAATGAGACTGGAAGAGACTTTCAAAAGGGCGAAGGCGGCAAGCAAGACCTTGGGCCTGCTTGCCGATGACAAGCGCGACGAGATATTGCGGGCGGTGGCTGATGCCATCGTCGCTGAGACGCCTACGCTCCTTCGTGCCAACGCCGAGGACTTGGCGAAGATGGACAAGGCCAACCCCATGTATGACCGACTGCAACTCACGGAGCAAAGGCTCCAGGGCATTGCCGCCGACATGCGCCACGTCAGCACCTTGCCCTCGCCGCTTGGGAGGGTGCTGAAAGACAAGACGCTCGACAACGGCTTGCACTTGCAAAGGATAAGCGTGCCTTTCGGGGTCATAGGCATGATTTACGAGGCGCGCCCCAACGTCACCTTCGATGTCTTCTCCCTGTGCTTCAAGAGCGGCAACGCGTGCGTGCTGAAAGGCGGCAAGGATGCCGAGGCGTCTATCACGGCGAGCGTGGACCTTATCCACAGGGTGCTGACGAGGTTTGGCGTCAACCCCGACGTGGTGACGCTACTCCCCGCCACCCACGAGGCCACGGGCGAGATGCTCAACGCCGTGGGCTATATCGACCTCTGCATTCCTCGTGGAGGCAAGAAGCTCATCACCTTCGTGCGCGACACCGCCAAGGTGCCTGTCATCGAGACGGGTGCCGGCGTGGTGCACTGCTATTTCGACAAGGATGGCAACGTTGAGATGGGCGAGCGCATCATCACCAACGCCAAGTGCCGACGGGTGAGCGTGTGCAACGCCCTCGACTGCTTGCTCATCCACCAGAGCCGTTTGAGCGACCTGCCCAAGCTGTGCGAGGGCCTCGCCAAGCACGCGACGAGGATTCACGCCGACGCCAAGGCTTACGTGGCGTTGAAAGGCCACTATCCCGACACATTATTATATAAGGCTGAGGAAAGCGAGCAGAAGATGAAAGCGGAAGACCCCAGCCTGAAGAGCATTTGGGGCACCGAATGGCTCAGCATGCAATTGGGCATCAAGACCGTGGCATCGGAGGATGAAGCCCTTGAACACATAGCCACCTACGGCAGCGGCCACAGCGAGAGCATAGTGTCCGATGACCCCGTGGCGCAAAGGAAGTTCCAGACGATGGTTGACGCGGCTTGCGTCTACGTCAACGCGCCTACCAGCTTCACCGATGGCGCGCAGTTCGGCCTTGGTGCCGAGATAGGCATCAGCACGCAGAAGCTTGGCGCGCGCGGCCCCATGGCGTTGGAGGAAATCACCACGTACAAGTGGCTGATAACTGGCCAAGGGCAAGTGAGAGAGTGAAAAGGGAAAAAAGTAATGATAAAGATGGCATTTTCAAAACAAGGCACTATCTTTGCAAATGTTTCATATAAAATAAAGAAATTATGAACACAACTGAAACGCAACAAGCCTTGGCTTTTGCAGCCATGTGCGTGGATCTTACGGCACAAGCAGAAGGATGTAGCAGACGGAAAATGTATGACCGGATGAAAAAGGTTGGATTAATACATGGACTGACCACAAAGTTTGATGCCCTGCATACCCAAAGCAAAGAGTATGTAGTGACAGAATTGCGACAAGCCCTTCATCGCTTGGAGACAACCATTTCATTATAATAATGTATATAACTATGCGCAAGGTTTTTCATGGCGCAACTCACATAGTGGAATCTCCACTATGCCATATCGGACGAGATAATCTTGACTTCGGTAAGGGATTTTATGTTACAGACATTCGTAAGCAAGCCATTGGTTGGGCAACTCGAGTTGTGAACTTAGGCTTACCCCAATGGCTCAATATCTATGATTTAGACGAAGACTATATCAAGCAAAATGCCCGTTGCAAGATATTTACTGCATACGACGAAGGATGGTTGGACTTTATTGTAAAAAGTCGAGATGGCAAGAAACCTTGGAAAGGCTATGACTATGTGGAGGGCGGCATCGCTGATGACCGGGTTATCACAACTATAGAAGACTATTTGAACGGCGACATATCTATGCAGTATGCTCTGAAACGGTTATCTGAACATAGCCCCAACAACCAAATTTGTATCATATCGCAAAAGATTCTCGACAATAGTCTGCATTTCATAAAAGCAGAACCATTAAATGACTTAGCACGAAAGGAGAAATAATTATGTTAAGGGATTCACAACTTTGGATGAAAATAGGAAGGGTATGCACCAAACTTGCAAAACGTTTAGATATATCCCCAGAAAGAGCATTTGACATTTTTCAGAAAAGCAAAACGAATGAACAGCTTCATGATGAACGCTCTTTACTGTACCTAATGGGTGACCTATACATTGTGGATAACGTTATCATGGAATTGAAGTCAGCAGACGGTGCCTGATGCCATCATCGCCGAATGTGTGAAAGAAAGCACCCACACGAATCAACATAGCCCATAATATAAAACGATATAACATGAAGACATTTTTCAATGTGGAAGACCTTGGCGACCTGAAAGCGGCTCTCGCCGAGGCAAAGGAAGTGAAGGCAAACCGTTTCGGGTATCAAGCATTAGGCAAGAACAAGACCTTGCTGATGATATTCTTCAACAACAGTCTGCGCACCAGGCTGAGCACCCAGAAGGCTGCCATGAACCTTGGCATGAACGTCATCGTGCTCGACGTGAACGCCGGAGCGTGGAAGCTGGAGACTGAGCGTGGCGTCATCATGGACGGCGACAAGAGCGAGCACCTGCTTGAGGCCATCCCCGTGATGGGCTGCTATTGCGACATCATCGCCGTGCGCTCGTTTGCCGGACTGAAAGACCGCGACTACGACTACGCCGAGACCATCGTCAACCAGTTTGTGAAATATTCAGGCAAGCCTGTCGTGGCCATGGAGACCGCCACGGTGCACCCCTTGCAGGCTTTCGCCGACCTCATCACCATAGAGGAGCACAAGAAGGTGGCTCGCCCGAAAGTCGTCTTGACGTGGGCGCCCCACTGCCGCGCCTTGCCACAGGCGGTGCCAAACTCTTTCGCCCAGTGGATGAACGCCGCCGACGTGGACTTCGTGGTGACACAGCCTGAGGGCTATGAGCTCGACCCGAAGTTCGTGGGCGACGCCAAGGTGGAGTATGACCAGAAGAAGGCCCTTGAGGGCGCCGACTTCGTGTATGCCAAAAACTGGAGCTGCCCAGGCGTGAAAGACCCGACGAAATATGGGCAGATATTGAGCAAGGACATGAGCTGGACCATCGACGAGGAGCACATGTCGTGGACCAACGATGGCTACTTCATGCACTGCCTGCCCGTGCGCCGTGGCCTTATCGTGACCGATGACGTGATAGAGAGCGACCACAGCCTCGTCATACCAGAGGCAGCCAACCGCGAGATCTCCGCCGAGGTGGTGCTCAAGCGGGTGCTTGAGAGCCTGTAAACAAAAAGGGCGTGGCTCACCTCGTGAACTCACGCTCGATTAAACCTTTGTAAGTATTCAATGACAACCGCACCTTGCTGCCGGTTGTCATTTTTTTTATGGGTATGCTGATGTAAGTGTCGGCGGTGTAGTATTCGGGCACGCCGCCTTGACTGTGCAGAAACTTCATGCAATAGGTGGTCACGCCGTTTCTCGTCACCGTGCTGTCGAGCCTCAAGCCTATGCTCTGCCTTCGCGCCTCGTCGCTTGCCTTGCCCGTCTTCAAGCCCAGGCGGAGGTTGATGTAGCTGCCGTTCTTGCTTCTCCACGCGCTCACGAGGCTCACGGGGTCGGTGGCGGTCAACGTCTGCTTGGACGGCTCTGTCGCCCTGAGCGTGTAGACCATCTTTGCAGCCAACGGTTCCACCACGTTGGAGTCCACGCCATTGGCGTACATGTTGTAGTTGAGCAACACGCGGCAAAGGCTGTCTGCCGTGGTCTTCCAGCTTGTTTGCAAGGGTTGCGTGAAGGTCAACGCCACGTCGTCGTCGGTCGTCGCCGCGGCGAGCCTTGCCTGGCTGTCGGTGGTCGCGTCCACGAAGTCGGTGCGGAGATAGCTCAGCCTGGAGTCGCCATCCTCGTAAGCCGTGTTGGTGCAAGACGCGGAAAAAAACAAAAGCCCCACCAATGCCATAATGTAAAAAGATGTCTTCCAAGTCATGTCGTAGTGGGGCTTTTTTATTGTCATTTCGTGAAGTTGAACTTGCTGAAGAACTGCTTCAGCCTGCCTGTCGACTCCGTTGCCGTCATGTAGTTGCGGGTGGGGTATGCATACTGCGTGAGCAGGCAGCGGCGCAGGTAAGCATCGTCCTTGTTCTCGATGTCGATGAGGGCGAGACGGCTGGCTATGTATTCCTCGAAGTTGTCGTATTCCTCCTGCGTGTAGTTGTCAGAATACATCCTCGTGTTTTGTATCATGTCGAGGGCGATGTAGTTTTGAGGATACAGCAGGTAGTTGCGGTGTATCTCATGGTCGATGTGCTCGGCTATCTGCTCAAACATCTTGTTGCGAGGCTGCTCCTGGTTCACCGTCTGCAACCATTCGTCGATGCAAGGCGCGCAACTGTAGTGTATGTGTCCCTTGTATCCCTTTATGCCCACGCTCATGCTTTCGAGGTCGTCGCCAGGCGCCTTTTTCCAGTAGGGCAGGTCGCGGCGCAACTGATACTCGCGCGCCTTGAGATAGTCGCACGGGTCATACTGATAGCTTATCGCCACTGGCGCTATGTGGAGCTGCGTGAGGCGGTCGATGATGGTGCCCTCGCCACCCATGGCCATCATCTTGAGTATTGACGGCTGCGTGAGGTCGTTGGAGTTCTTGGCGCGACCCTCACGTTGCGCTATCCAGATGTTGTCGTGCTTCTGCGCTATGACGAAGTGCATGTATTCCGACATGCGCTTGCTGGCGCGGAGCATCTCGCTCGATTTCAACGCGCGCTCCACGGTGAACGTCTTGTTGATTCGTGCCAAGGCGCGAATCCAGTCGAGCTGCAGCAGGTTGTCGCCAATGGCAATCTCGCATGTGGTGCCAAAGCCAGTGTCTATCAAGCACTTGTCGAGGAAGGCGGCATCGAGCACTATGTCGCGGTGGTTGCTCACGAAGGTATAGCGCTTGTTTATGTCCACGTTGTAGAAGTTCATGTCGATGCCATTGCTTTGCTCAGAGATGAGCTTTTGCAGTATGGGGTAGCAGAAGTTGCGCTGGAAGTCGAGGTTGGTCTTGCAAGCGTGCATCTTCTTCAATACCATTTCCATGGGCACGTTGGGGTACACGTATGCCACTACTTGCTGAAACTGCTTGTCGGCAAGCAGCTTGTCGTAAACCGCCGCGAGCTCCTCGGGCTCGTAAGGTCTTATTGGGTCAAATTCAGAAGGTATTTTCATACGACTTATGTTTTTTATTGGGTGATTCTTGTTGTTGGTTTTATTCCTGGACGGTCACTATGTCTATGCCCAGGGCCTCCACCTGCTGCCGTGTGGTCTCCGGCAGGCGGCTGTCGGTGATGATCATGTCCACGTCCTCGATGTTGCTTATCTTCGCGAATCCACGCCTTCCAAACTTCGTGCTGTCTGCCAGCACGATGGTCTTCTGCGCCGTTTGCATCATGGCGCGGTTTATCTCCGCCTCGCGCATGTCGGTCGTGGAGATGCCAAACTCAAGGTCGATGCCGTCGACGCCAAGGAAGAGCTTGCTGAACGAGAAGCCGGAGAGTATCATCTCGGCATACTTGCCCACCACCGAGAGGCTGGTGTGGCGCACCATGCCGCCGAGCTGTATGAGGTCTATGGTGTCGAGTGGCGCCAAGACCTCAGCCACCTGCAGCGAGGCGGTGACCACGGTGAGGCGGCTCTCGGGGTGGATGTTTCTCGCCAGGGCGTGGATGGTGGTGCCCGAGGCGAGCACTATCGAGTCGTTGGGCGTTATCAGCTTGGCGGCCTCCATGCCGATGAGCCGTTTCTCGTCCATGTTGAGTTTCTCTTTCTCCGTGACCGTGCGGTTGTTGGTGAAGGGGTTGATGAGTATCGCCTTGCCGTGGCTGCGGTATAGCTTGCCTTCCTTCTCCAGGTCGGTGAGATCCTTGCGGATGGTGACAGACGACACTTGCAGGTTGCTGGCCAGCTCGGTCACTTGTATGGAACCCTGCTTGAGCAGGTTGTCCATTATTTCGCTATGACGTTCTTCTTTGGTCATGGATTGTCAGTTTTTATTTTTTACAAAGATAACCTTTTTCTTCTAATCATTGCCATTCCATGCCACTTTTATAGATATTATTAACAGTCAAAAGG
>DAIOUH010000120.1:0-7944 GCA_036751585.1 Prevotella sp.
GCGAGATAGTTTGGCGCGAGTGCTTGTAGCATGCCTATACGCACCTCATGATTAGGGTAATCGAGCACATAGCGCTGTGTTATGGGGTTGTATTTCTTTATTGTGAGATAGCCGCTTTGGTATAGCAGGGGCAGCGGCGATGTCATCTGTTCGGGCGATACATCGAAGTCGGTCACGCCCGCTCCTTTCTTCTCTATATCGTTTATTCCCGTGTGGAACTTCTTCATTACGTTTATTATGTACGACGGAGTACCCGAGCCGAACCAGTAGTTACCGAGCTCGTGGCTGGCCATGGACATTATGAGGCTAAACGGGTTGAATATATCTTCAGAATGGCGACTGAAGTGATAGCCGTCATAATAGTCCTTCAGTTTCGTGAGCATCTCATCGTAGCTAATGCCCATGCTCTCGGCAAACAGCTCCACATCGTGCCGCATCTGCGTGGTAAGCTCTGTCTTGCTTATGCCGCATATGGCCGAGTACCGGTCGTACATGGATATATTGTAGAGGTTGTTCAGTTCACTGAATATGCTTAGCTGCGAAAACTTGGTTATGCCTGTTATGAAGACAAACTCAAGGTATGGGTCAAGCTTCTTCAGCGGACTGTAGAAGTTCTGCATTATCAGACGCAGCTTGTGCAGATTGTCCTCTTCGTGTACAACATCAAGCAGTGGGGCATCATACTCATCAATTATTATTACTACCTTTTGTCCTGTCTGCTCGTATGCACGCTTCACGATGCCGTCCAGACGGTCGTTTGGATACTTCTCCTTCTCGTTGCGGCCGTACATCTGTTCGTATGGATCCAGTTGCAGGTCAAGGTAGCCTTCCAACCGTTCAGCGTCAAAGTGCTTGGCACCGCTCATGTCGAAATGCAGCACAGGATGTTTCACCCAGTCCTTCTCGTACTCGCCCACAGCCAGTCCTTCAAACAGTTCCTTTTTGCCTTCGTAATAGGCATGAAGCATGGACGCGAACAAGGACTTCCCGAACCGACGAGGACGACTCAAAAACACGAATTTGAGTCCTTGTTCCCTGAAGTCTACAATATATTTGGTCTTGTCCACATATATGTACCTTCCTTCTATTATGTTCTGGAATGTTTGTATCCCAATAGGGTATCTTCTAACTTCAGCCATAACCTTATTGTTTTCTTGCCGCTAAGTTACGAAATATTTTTCATATATATCATCTTCGCCCTATTGCAAATTCAGGATAGGAAAATACACAAACATTTTTCACAACTTTTCCGCGAAAAAGTTGGTCAACTCTACATTTCTTATTAATTTTGGCTTGACCATTGGGTTCCTCGCGAACCTATTGGTCAAGACATCGATGGATTTGGGTTCTAAGACAACGAGTTACGTGTGGCTCACGGTCAAGGGATTCAAGAAAAGGACGTTTACAAGCGTTATCTTCTACTGTCAGAACTTCGCAAACTTTGATTATCCAGAAGATAGAGCAACTAAGCGTCCACGTTGGGTGTATTATATCTATACCCCCTATTGGAGGGGGTATACTTTTATAATATCTCTTAGCGTGGGCTGTCGCGTTGCTTATCCTGGATAAAAGGCAATGCGAAGGCCTTGACAGTGGGATAAGTGATGTATGACTCCCCACGTTTTTTTTATCTATTACTTGTCTTTCTACATTCTGGGGAGCAATGACAACTAACATAATTGATTCCCCTATGCAAAGTAGTCTCGACAAATGTTTGGTCTCGCTTAGTTTTGATGATGGCAGAATAGACAACTACACCATCGCCTATCCAATATTGAAAAAGATGGACATGCCTGCCACGTTTAATATCACCACAGGATATGTCGGCAACAAGCTGAAGCCTGGCAACCCCACAGATGTCAAGCCAATGAGCATGGACATGGTGAAAGAACTGTTCTCAAACAAGGCTTTCGAGATTGCCGGACACGGATGGGCACACCAAAACGACATTAAAGACATAGACAAAGGATTCGAAGAGCTCAAGATTTCGCTAAATGTTGACATGCTTACGCCTTTGGGCGATGGCTTCGCGAGTCCTGGCACAGGCCTGAATAAGGAGACATGGCAAAAGCTGACAAGAGACGGGAAGCACAACATAAGATACGCTCGTGTGTCTTTGAGGTATAAGTCGCACAAGATGTTGAAGACCTTGACAAGGAAAGCCAGCCGCATACTCAGAATGCCGTGCCTTTACCGTATGGCTTATCAAGACACGTTGATGGACAGCGTGGATGGCGGACTGCTTTACAGCATTCCAGTGCTATCGTCCATTACGGTAAATGAACTGAAAGCAGTAATCAACCATGCAGTGAAGACCAAGCAAGCCGTGGTGTTGATGTTCCACAGCATTGTGCCGGATGGCAATGTTCACGACAACTGGGACTATGAAAGCGGCAAATTCACGGCTTTCTGCGATTTCTTAAAGCAACAAGAAGGTGATGGCAGACTGCAAGTTTGCACTTCAATGGAATTATGGAAACAATTAACCAAAGAGAGATAAACCATGTTCGAGTTTACATATAGCAACCAAAGAATCAAAGGCGTATCACACGCAATCCAGCAGAGCTACAAAGGCAAGCAACAGATTGTGCCATTGTTGTGGACAGAGCATTGCGTGGAATGCTCCGCCCCCGCTTGCTATGCCACGTGTCCTCGCTTCCGCAAACGTGCCGATGGCGACTGTGTGCGACTGGTCAACGGCTTCGCGCCTGTCAAGACGGATGATGGCGTGGGGGCTATCTGCGAGTTCAGAACGTGGGCCAAGATAGAGTCACAACTCAAGATTCGCCCCATTACCAACCATGCTTATGCACGCACATACAGTGCGATAACCTGGTTGGGATACTTCTTCCGATGCCTGGCATCGATGGCACCGTTCAAGCCCCTCCAGAAGTTCATCGATGATGGATGGTTCAGCTATAGGCAAAAGCTAATCAATTTGCTACTAAGAGGCAAGCAGCCGATTCATGCGTTGACGCTTAAAGGCACCATAGACAACAGCGACCATCCCACCACATTCATCATCGACATCAAGAGCTTTTCGGCCTTGCTATACAGGAAAGCCGTGGAGATACCCATGGGCAGGTCTTCGTTCAACGTCAACATTCCGCCATACGAGAGCAAAGGCAAAGAAGACCTCTATTTCATCAATCTGCATCCAGTCAATGCCGAGGAACACGTCAAGCTCACGTTTCGGCGGCTGGAACTATTGCCCACAGACATCACCGAAGGCAAGAAAGTGAAATGCGTGGTGTGGGACTTGGACAACACGCTTTGGAACGGAACGCTCATAGAGGGCAAGGTGACACTCAACGAGCGATTCAAGGATTTGATAGTGCGCCTCGACCAATGCGGCATAGTCAACAGCATAGCATCAAAAAACGACGCGGCACAGGCTGAGGAAAAGTTGAGGGAGCTCGGGCTGGCCGACTATTTCGTGTTCAAGAAGATAAACTGGAACCCGAAGAGCGTGAACATAGCCAACACCATCAAACAGATGAACATCAACCCAGACACGGTGGTGTTTGTTGACGACAACCCCTTTGAGCGCAACGAGGTGTCGCTGCACATTCCAGACGTGACATGCGTGGACCCATCCTTGATAGAGGACTTCGCGCGCTGCGGCAGGTTCAACGCCGTAGTGACAGACGACTCAAGGAAGCGCCGCGACACATACAAAATGCTCGAAGCCATGCACCAAGAAGAGGAGCAATGGACGGGCAACATAGACGACTTCCTGAAGAGCTGCAACATCAAGGCTACAATATCATCGCCAAAGGAAAAGGAGATAGCGCGTTGCTACGAATTGCTCCAGCGCACAAACCAATTGAACTCATCCGGGCGAAGGCTGACCATGGACGAAGTACGAAGCATTGTCCACAGCGACCAATATGATAGTTTCGTGCTCAGGAGCAGTGACAAGTTTGGCGATTATGGCATAGTGGGATTCCTTATCGTGGACAAGGCTGCCACGAAGCCCACCGTCACCGACTTCGTGATAAGCTGCCGCGTGGCAAACAAGAAGATAGAGCCCACCCTCATCAACTACTTGGCAATGCGCTATGGTGGCGAGCTCTTGTTCAACTACAAGCGCACGCTGCGCAACGGCCCCATGCACGACATCATTGATGAGCTCTCCATGCGACCCTACGCCTCGTCGGAAACCCACGAGACTTTCTTGTGTCAGCACAATGATGAATACCCAAAGGTTGTTGACATCACATCGCTACGCATATAGAGACAGCCTACCCTTCTGCTTTCACGCGGATGCAGGCGTTGGCTATCATGGCCGTGACGCCGCCCGTGGTGATGCCGCTTGAGAAAATGCTCTTGATGACGCTTGGCATTTGCGACAGGATGTCGGGCACGAGCTCCACGCTCATTCCCATGGAGAAGCTGATGGCAAGCACGAGCACCGCCTTGCGGTCTATCTTGGTGGAGGCGATGATGCGCACGCCAGCCGCCGCCACGGTGCCAAACATCAACAGCGTGGCACCACCCAGCACGCAGTCGGGGATGAGGGAGAAAAACTCGCCCACGACGGGGAAGAGACCCAAGAGAAACAAGGCCCCGGCGATGAAGTAACCCACGTAGCGGCTTGCCACGCCCGTGAGCTGTATCATGCCGTTGTTTTGGGCGAAGATGGAATTGGGGAAGCTGTTGAACACGGCAGCCAACATGGAGTTGAAGCCATCCGCCAAGATGCCGCCCTGGGCACGCTTCATGAACACGGGACCCTCCACGGGCTCGCCGGAGATGAGGGAGTTGGCGGTGATGTCGCCGAAAGCCTCAACCGCCGTGACGAGGTAGATGAGCCCCAAGCCGACGATGGTGCCAACGTCGAAACGCAAGCCGTATTTGAAAGGAACAGGGATGTTGAGCGCGCTCGTGGCATGGATGTCGGAAAAATGAATCATGCCAAGGCCGTAAGCCGCCACGCAGCCAATGAGCAGGCCCAACACTATGGAGCCCATGCGCAAGAACCTGTTGCTCGACCTGTTGAAGAAAATGATGGTGACAAGCACCAGCACAGCCAAGCCAAGGTTTTGAATGGAGCCAAAGGTGCCATTGTCCATCGCCGCCTGGCCTCCGCCACATGAGGTTATGCCAGCCTTGATGAGACACAAGCCGATGAGAGTGACCACGATGCCAGCCACGAGCGGCGTGATGACCTTGCGCGTGTAAGGCAAGACGCGGCTCACTATCATCTCCACGACCGACGCCACCAGGCATCCGCCGAAGACATAGCTCAAGCCGAGAGCCACGTCCATCTTGCCATTGACCATGCCAAGCATGCCGGCGCTGATGATGGGACTGATAAACGAGAACGACGTGCCTTGTATGCAGAGCAGCCCCGTGCCGATAGGCCCGACGCGATGGCTCTGGATGAAAGTGGCGATGCCCGAGACGAACAGCGACATCGACACGAGGAAGCCCGTGGTCTGGATGTCGAACCGCAAGGCGGACGCTATGATAAGAGGCGGGGTGATGATGGCTACGAATATGGCCAAAAGGTGCTGCAAGGCTGCAAACAAGGTCTCGCGGAGTGGCGGACGGTCGTTAAGGCCATAAATCAAGTCCTTTTGCGCGGCCATTATTCCTCTCGCATTTTTATTTCACAATTGTCGAGCGAATCGATTATCGCCAGGCTCTCGCAGCGTATGCCGGCGTCTTCGATGACCTTGCGTCCATGCTGGAAAGCCTTCTCGATGATAAACGCCATGCCCTCCAGGTGAGCGCCAGCCTGCCGGCAGAGGTCGATAATGCCCTTGGCGGCGTTGCCGTATGCCAGGAAATCGTCCACGAAGAGCACCTTGTCGTCGGGCGTGAGATAATCCTTGGAGATGACCACGTGGTATTCGCGCTGTTTCGTGAACGAGAACACCGTGGTAGACAGCATGTTGCCCATGGTCGAGGGCTTCTTTTTCTTGGCGAACACCACAGGCAAGTCGAGCAAGAAACCCATCATGATGGCAGGCGCTATGCCGCTTGCCTCAATAGTCAGAATCTTGTTGATGTCGGTGTTGGCATAGCGGCGAATTATCTCCACCGCTATTTGTTTCATCAGGTTGGGGTCCATCTGATGATTGATAAACTTGTCGACCTTCAGTATGCCACCTGGGTAACACTTACCATCCTTGCGGATTCTGTCCAATAACGCTTTCATTGTAAAATCGGTTTAATGAATGCAAAATTACAAAAACATCCCGTCTTGTGAAAGCAATTGAACGGGCAATATTTAAAGATTGCGAAAATAATCGCGGACGGCCACGGGAACGAGGCTGCAACCCGAATGGCACACCGCAAAAACGTAAATATTTATGGCAAGGATTTAACACTTGGCAACAGCGTGTTCCAGAGAGCGAAAAGCAGCATATCGACCTCATTCCGCCCTTGCCCACAACCTTTACAAGCGCAATGCATGCGCCTTCACGCCACAATGCCACCGCGATTCAAGCGCAACGCCGTTGCCTCCACGCCGCGATGCCATGGTCTCTACGCCGCGATGCCATTGCCTTCACGCCGTAATCGCACGACGATTGCAGCGTGGAGGCAACAAAAAAATTCCGCTTTTCGCGATCTCGAAAGGCGCGAAAAGCGGAATTACCTATCTATCAATATGTTATGAAATCATTGCGAGAATGGCCACGGATTGAACAAGGAGAAAGACCTTTCCAAACGAGCGATTCTCAGCGATGCTTTTGTCAAGAATTGTTATCAGTCTTCATTTCCTTCCGAAATCGGCAGGAATATCTCCCCATTGCCTTGTCTGCCACTGTATTATTGGCGTGGTGACATTGTGCGAACGGAGCCATTTCTCGGCACGGCTTATGAGCGCGTAGAGAGGTTCGGTGCGCTCGGTGCGCTCCAACTTAGTCTTGCACTGTTTCTTCTTGACCCAGAGTATGGCGTTGTAGGAGTCGGAATAGATGGCCTTGTCGGTGATGCCCTTGTTGTCCATGAGCGCCAAGGCATGCACAATGGCGAGAAACTCGCCTATGTTGTTGGTGCCATACACTATGGATCCGTCGGGATAGTATGGCCCGAAATGGAAGACCTTTTCGCCCGTGGCGAGGTCCACCCCCTGATACTCCATCGGGCCAGGATTGCCAGAGCAGCCAGCATCGACAGCCCAGGCCCCTCCCTGAGGCATCGGCACCCTGGCCCCTCCCTGACCCTCCCCCACTCTGGGGAGGGAGTGATATGGTGAAGCCTCTCCAAGAGCATTACCCATAGGAGAAGGAGAAACGTTGTGGCTACCGCCGTTATTATTGTTTACACCACTATTCATTTATAGTTTGCACCGCTATTCATTTGAATTTGCACCGCTACTCATTATTAATTAGTGAGGCGTTTTGGTAAGGCTTCACCACATCACCCCCTCCTTAATTAGTGAGGCATTGGATGAATTAGTGAAGCGTTTGGGTAAGGCTTCACCATATCACCCCCCTCCTTAATTAGTGAGGCATTTGGATGAATTAGTGAAGCGTTTGGGTAAGGCTTCACCATATCAACCCCCTCCCCTGGGTGGGGGAGGGGCAGGGGAGGGGCTTGAATGGTATTACATCCTCTCAGGCACCTCTATTCCCAGCAGCTCCATTGCGTTCTTGATGGTCTTGCTCACGTTGCGCGCGAGCTTGAGACGGAAGAGCTTCTCTGCCTCCGTGTCGGCGGAGAGGATGCTGTAATCGTGATAGAACTGATTGAAAAGCTTTGTCAGCTCATAAGTGTAGTTGGCTATGCCGGCAGGGTTGTAGTTCTGTCCGGCGTCAGCCACCGCCACCTTGAAGGCATCCAATTTCTGTATCAGCTCCACCTCCTTGGCGTTGGGAGCATAAGACGTATCCGCTGTGCCCACCACGTCGCCGCTCTTCCTGAGGATAGAGCGAATGCGCGCGTAGGTATACTGTATGAAAGGACCAGTGTTGCCATTGAAGTCGATAG
>DAIOUH010000121.1:0-7829 GCA_036751585.1 Prevotella sp.
GTCAAAAGGTTAATAGATTGTTTAGGTTAGTAGTAATAGATTTAGGTTTTTAGTTATTAGGTTTAAGGTAGATTTGATAGATTGTTTAACGGAAAACGCGTGGATACCGTGAGGTATTCATTTGTTTGAAATCAATTTTAAGTTAAACATAAAAATACGCCGGAGCTCGTTGATGAGTACCGGCGTATTTTTGTATATATAGGGATTAGTTGATTAATCACTGCCGATACCTTCCTTTTGGGGGACAAAAAGGTTCATTATGATATTTCCATTGACCGTTAAGACTTACAAGTTGTTTATAATCTGAGCCGAATAGGTACGAATGCGACCTCATATCTAAACCTTGCTATATTCATAAAGCTGAAGTAACTAATCACTTACGTGCAATTCCGTACTTTTCATTCCTTGTACTCCGACTGGGAATCGAACCCAGATCAAAGGTTTAGGAAACCTCCGTTCTATCCATTGAACTATCAGAGCCCTTTATCAAAGGCTGACTTGCAAGCGCAAGTAGCTATTAAACCTGTTATAATGCAGGAGACATTATAACTTTGGTACAAAGGTAATGATAATTTCCCAAACGACAAAGGAAATATCAATCATTTATTTTCGCGCCTATTTTCTTCATCCATTTGCCGCCAACCATGCATGCCACGCCAACGGCAATAATAGGAATGGAGAGTATCTGCCCCATGTCGAGAGCCATGCCTGCCTCGAACGGCTCTTGAATGTCCTTGACAAATTCTATCAGGAAACGTGCCGTGAACACAAGCGTCAAGCAAAGACCCACATAAAAGCCACTGCCAACCTTCTCAGGATGCTTCTTGTAGATGGCATATATGACAAGGAAGAAGCAGGCATAGGCAATGGCCTCATACAACTGCCCAGGATGGCGTGGATACTGATCTACCTTTTCGAAGATAAACGCCCAAGGCACATCCGTCACCTTGCCTATAATCTCGGAGTTCATGAGGTTGCCCAAACGTATGAATGTAGCCGTGATGCACGAGCAGATGCCCATGTTGTCGAACACAGTCCACACGTTCACCTTGTTGCGGTATGCGTAGATGAATATGGCTATAATCATTCCTATCACGCCTCCATGAGAGGCAAGTCCCTCATAGCCAGTGAACTTCCACGAGCCATCTGCCATGAAATGGATTGGCACGAACATCTCCACGATGTGCTTGCCCGATGACAGGAAATAGTCGGGCTGATAGAAAAGGCAATGGCCGAGACGTGCACCAATGAGCACGCTGACAAAGATATACATGAAGAGAGGGTCAAACTTCTCGTCGGGTATTTTCTCATCCTTGTATAGCTTTGCCATCAGCAACGTGCCAAGCAGCAGGCCCACGAGCCAACACATGGCATACCATCTCACCCCAAAGGAACCCACGTGGAATATCACCTCCGATGGGTTCCAAACTATGTAGAGCAGGTTCGTCATAGCCATAACAGTTTAGACATTGAAGCGGAAATGCATGATGTCACCATCTTGCACCTCATAGTCCTTGCCCTCGATGTTCAGTTTGCCAGCCTCTTTCACGGCATTCTCCGAACCATATTTTATATAGTCGTCATACTTTATGACCTCGGCGCGGATAAATCCCTTCTCAAAGTCGGTATGAATCACGCCGGCGCACTGCGGAGCCTTCCAGCCTTTGTGGAATGTCCACGCTTTCACCTCCATCTCGCCTGCGGTGATGAATGTCTGGAGGTTGAGCAAGTGATAGGCTTTCTTTATGAGTCGGTTCACACCGCTCTCTTCCAATCCGAGGTCATCGAGGAAGAGCTTTTTCTCCTCGTAAGTGTCAAGAGAGGCAATGTCCTCCTCCGTCTTGGCGGCTATGACCATGGCCTCGGCACCCTCCTTAGCGGCAATATCCTCAACGATCTTGCTGTATTTGTTGCCAGTCTTGGCGCTTGCCTCATCCACGTTGCAAACATAGAGCACGGGCTTTGTGGTGAGCAAGAACAGGTCGTGTGCGGCTTTCTGCTCCTCCTTCGTGTCGAAAGTCACCACGCGGGCGTTTTCTCCCTTGTCGAGCACGTCCTTATAGGCGTGCAACACGTCAACGAGCACCTTGGCGTCCTTGTTGCCCGTGGCGGCAACCTTCTCTTGCTTTGACAGTTGACTCTCTATGGTCTCCAAATCCTTGAGCTGCAATTCAGTATCTATGATATCCTTGTCAGCGGCAGGGTCTACAGGAGCTCCACCCTCTCTCACCACGTTGTCGTCGTCAAAGCAACGAATGACGTGGATAATGGCATCACACTCACGGATGTTGCCGAGAAACTTGTTGCCAAGGCCCTCGCCCTTCGACGCGCCTTTCACCAGTCCGGCAATGTCCACTATCTCGCACGTCGCCGGAACTATGCGTCCGGGATGCACGATCTCAGCGAGTTTGGTGAGTCGCTCGTCTGGCACGGTGATGACACCGAGGTTTGGCTCTATCGTACAGAAAGGGAAGTTGGCTGCCTGAGCCTTAGCGCTCGACAGGCAGTTGAAAAGCGTGGACTTGCCCACATTAGGCAATCCCACGATACCACATTTTAATGCCATATCTTAAATAAACGTTTATATCAAATCTGTTATTACACGTGCAAAATTACTGAATAAATGGGAGACGACGCATTATTCACGCCTTTATCTCCTTTTTAATCTCCTCCAGACTTATTTTCTTCCTCACTCTCACCCGATCAAAGCCTTGACCGTAGACACCTATGACGGCACTCTGCGCCACGAAAGCGTCGGGGTCTATCTCGTCCACGAGGTCGAATATCACAGACGACTCGCTTTTCTTGGCAATACAGAATATCACTTTTATATCACGCTTGGAATAGAACCCATTGCCGTTGAGCGTGGAGCAGCCCCTGTCGGCAATCTTGTTGATTGCCTCGCCTATCTCTTCCCATTTCTTGGAGATTATGAGGAATTGCACTGAGCGACGCAGCGAGTTGACAACATAATCAACACAAAACGAGACTATGAAAAGCAACACGTAGCCATAGAGCACTTTTTCCCAGTCGTGAAGCACCACATAACTCGACGTGATGATGGCAAGGTCGCAAAAAAGGATGATGTGCCCTAACGATACGTCACGATATTTATGTATTATCGCCGCCACCACGTCAGAGCCTCCCGTGCTGCCACCGGCAGAGAGCCCGAGGCCCACGCTCGTGCCCATGAACACGCCACCGACAATGCAAGCCATGAACTTTTGGTCGGCAAGGAGATGGGCTTTGTCGAAACCAAGCCACTGAAACACGGATGATGCCACGGTGAACACCACCACGGCATAAACGGTTTTCACACAAAAACGCCAGCCAAGCACCTTCAAGGCAGCTATTAGCAAGGCGGCGTTGATTACAAAATATGTATACTGTGTGGGTATGCCCGTGCCCCAATACACGATTTCAGCTATACCCATGGTGCCTCCCATGGTTATCTCGTTTGGCACGAGAAAAAGGTTCAAGCCTATCACGCCCATTATCATCGCGATGGCAATGATGGCATAGTCGCGGACGGTTCGGTATATCGACTTGCCGCTTGTCCTTCCTGCGTTCATCTCTTTCCGCTTAGCCTATCAAATGTTCTATGTCATCTATCGTGCCATCAAAAGGCCCCGAATGCTCCAACTTGAGCGAGCACATTGCCGCGGCGAACCTGCCCGACTCCTCTATGCTCATGTCCTGGGCGCGACACCAGAGATAACCTGTGGAATAGGTATCGCCACAACCAGTAGCGTCCACGAGTTTCTTTGGCTTGTAGGCAGGAATGTCATAAGCCTTGCCGCCGGCGTAGATCACGGAGCCATAGCTGCCAAGTGTTATCACCACTTCGCCGACGCCATAGGCGGCGAGCGTCTTGCCCACCTCATAAGGGTCGCTGCTTCCCACGATGGTCTGCATTTCGCTCTCGTTGAGCTTCAGTATGCCCGTGGAGCGGAGCACGCGCTTCATGTCTTTCCATTCCACAGGCTTCACCTCTTCGCCCACCACCTCTCTCAGGTAGCCTTGGGCATCGATGGAGACCGTGCCTTTCTCCGCGAGCGTCTCCACCACCTCGGGCGAGAAGTCATCGGCAAGCAATGAGCCGAGGTGAAACACCTTTGCCTCCAATGGCTTCACGTCGTCAACGGTAAAGGCGTCAGCCTTAGACCTTACGCGTTGCTTGCGGTCGTTGCTGTCCTTGCCATAAATATTCTCAAAGAATACGGTATGCCTGCTCGGATAGCACACCGTGTCGAAGCCCAATGACCGAATCTTGTCCAAGTCGTCCTTGCTCTCCTCTCCAACCTTTGTCACGAGCTGGTAGCTCACCTTGCGTGGCAAGTGGCTCATGCCATAAGTCATGTAAAACGACGTGCCGCCTGCCATGTAGACGGTATTCTCGGGCGTGACGATCTTGTCGCGCGTGATGTGGCCTATGCTGCAAATGTCAAACATCTTATCTACTCATTACCTATTTATAAATTGTTTTGCGAACTCCCAAACCACGATGCCCGCCGTGACGCTCACGTTCAAGCTGTGCTTGGTGCCAAACTGCGGAATCTCCAGGCAGCCGTCGCTCATGTCCACGACGCTCTGCTGCACGCCCTTGACCTCATTGCCAAGAATCACGGCACAAGAGGCATCCTTGTCCAGCTTCAGGTCCTGGAGCTTTGTCGAGCCTTCCACTTGTTCCACGCTCCACACGAAATAGCCCTTCTCGTGAAGTTCCCTCACGGCATCCTCGGTATCCTTGAAGTATCTCCAGTCCACGCTGTCCTCGCCTCCGAGCGCGGTCTTGTGAATCTCCGCGTTTGGCGGACAGCCTGTCACACCGCAGAGCCACACCGCCTCCACACGGAAGGCGTCGGCAGAACGAAACACGCTGCCAACGTTATACAATGAGCGCACGTTGTCGAGCACGACGATGAGCGGCAACTTCTTCGCTGCCTTGAACTCGTCCACGCTCAACCGGTGCATCTCTATGGTTTTAAGCTTTCTCATGCTCCTTGGCGTCATAGGCGAGGGCGTAAGCCTTTATCTGCTTCACCATGGCGAGCAGTCCGTTGCTGCGCGTTGGCGACAGGTGCTCACGAAGGCCAATCTTGTCGATGAAATAAAGGTCGGCATCGAGAATCTCCTTTGGGGTGTGCCCACTGAGCACCTGGATGAGCAGCGCGATAATGCCTTTCACTATCAGGGCGTCGCTATCGGCGGTGAACACGAGCTTGCCGTCCACGTCGTCGCATTGCAGCCACACGCGGCTCTGGCAGCCGTCTATCAAGTTTTGCTCCGTCTTGTACTTATCATCCAAGGTGTCGAGATCGTTGCCCAGGTCTATGAGCATCTGGTATTTGTCCATCCAGTCGTCGAAGTCGGAGAACTCCTCCACTACCTCGTCTTGCAATTCATTTATCGTCTTCATGCTTTGTCTATTCTGAAAACCTTGTCGTGGGGCCTCACCTTGCCAGGCACGGGCACCGACACGTAGGTATGTTGCACGGTCTCCTCTATTGGGCCGTTGTCGTCGTGAATCTCCGTGGCGTCGAGATACATCGCGCCAGTCGTAGGACCGGTGATAAGCAGGCGGTCACCCTTCTTGAACGTGCTCGCCTGTACCGCTATCTCGCCCACGCCAATCTTGCTGAAATACTTGTTGACCATGCCCACGAGCGTCTTCTTCTCGGTGGCGAGTGAGCCGTATTGGTCGTTCCACTCTCCCATGGTCTGTCCTTGGTAATAGCCGTCCCAGAAACCGCGGTTGAACACGGTGGCGAGCCTCTTGTCCCAAGCCGCCTTCTTTTCCTCGGTGAAGGTGCCATCGAGCACGCTCTGTATGGCCTCCTTGTAGCAGCTCACTACGGTATACACATACTCAGGACCACGGGCACGTCCCTCTATCTTGAACACTCTCACGCCGGCATCCATCATCTTGTCGATGAAGCGTATCGTCTTGAGGTCCTTGGGACTCATGATGTACTTGTTGTCTATCTCAAGTTGGTTGCCCGTCTCGTTGTCGGTCACGGTGTAGCTGCGTCGGCATATCTGCACACACTGCCCACGGTTGGCCGAGCGGTTGGCGGCATGGAGGCTCATGTAGCACTTGCCCGACACCGCCATGCAGAGGGCACCGTGGCAAAACATCTCTATCCTTATCGGCTTGCCCGACGGTCCGCAGATGCCACGCCTCTGAATCTCATCGTGGATATGCTTCACCTGCTTCATGTTGAGCTCGCGCGCCAGCACGCTCACGTCGGCGAAACGTGAGTAAAACTCCAACGCCTCCACGTTGCTTATGTTGAGCTGCGTGGACAAGTGAACCTCCATGCCTTTCTCGCGGCAATAGGTCATCACCGCCACATCGGAGGCTATCACCGCCGACACGCCGGCTTTCACGGCGGCATCCACGATGGTGTGCATCGTCTCCACGTCCTCGTCATAGATGATGGTGTTCACCGTGAGGTAGGTCTTGATGCCATGCTCACGGCATGTGGCCACGATGTAGTCGAGGTCGTTGAGGTCGAAATGGTTTGCCGAGTGAGAGCGCATGTTGAGCTGCCCCACCCCGAAATACACGGAGTCGGCTCCAGCCTGGATAGCGGCGGCGAGAGAGTCGCGGCTACCCACGGGGGCCATGACCTCGTAGTCGTGATTATTTTCCACTGAACTTCCTTGTTTGCTCCTTTATCAGTTCCTCGTCCTCAAAATAGTCTATGCGCATTGCCTTGCGCACCTCGTCCATGGTCTGTGCCGCCACCTCGCGAGCCGCGTCAGAACCTTTCTTGAGGATGTTGAAAATCTCGGGTATGTCTTTCTCATACTCAGCGCGGCGCGCCCTGATAGGGTCGAGCATGCGGTTGATGACCTTGTTGAGCATCTTCTTGCACTTCATGTCGCCAATGCCGCCATGCTGATAAGCCGCCTTCAGCTCGTCGAGGTTCTGAAACTCCGGCCAGAAGTCGGCGAAGTCTTGGTCCGTGGCGAAAGCGTCGAGATATGTGAACACGGCGTTGCCCTCCACGTGACCAGGATCCGAGACGTTGAGGTGCGTCGGGTCGGTATACATTGCCTTAACCTGCTTCCACACTGTGTCAGCGTCATCAGAGAGGTATATGCAGTTGCCAAGGCTCTTCGACATTTTCTCCTTGCCATCGGTTCCTGGCAAGCGACGTGCCGTGGCGTTCTCGGGCAGCATGATCTTCGGCTCCACCAGCACGGGGGCGTAAATATTGTTGAAACGGTTCACGAGCTCACGCGTCAGTTCCAGCATGGGTTCCTGGTCCTCGCCGGCGGGCACCGTGGTGGCCTTAAACGCGGCTATGTCGGCAGCCTGCGACACGGGGTAGCAGAAGAAGCCCAAGGGTATGGAGTCGTTTTCGAAGCCACGGAGCTTGACCTCGGTCTTCACCGTGGGGTTGCGCTGCACGCGGCTCACGGAGACTATATTCATGAGATACACCGTCAGTTCGGCGAGCTCTGGAATGCGACTCTGCACGTAGAGCGTACACTTGTTTGGGTCAAGGCCGGCTGAGAGATAGTCGAGGGCCACGTTCACGATGTTGTCGCGTATCTTGTCGGGGTTGGAGGCGTTGTCGGTAAGTGCCTGCACGTCGGCCATGAAGACAAACATACGGTCAAAATCGCCCTTGTTTTGAAGCTCCACGCGGCGGCGAAGGCTTCCCACATAGTGTCCGAGATGGAGGCGGCCAGTGGGACGGTCGCCTGTGAGTATTACTTTTCCCATAATTGAATAGTTGCTTTCTGTGGGCAAAGTTAACAAAAAATCCTCACTTGGCAATGATGATTACCTGTATTTCCGCTTTCGTATCATCCAC
>DAIOUH010000122.1:0-7780 GCA_036751585.1 Prevotella sp.
CCGCGACTCGAATGGCAATTTGTTTTAACGACAATAGAGACAATAAAAGACAATATATTTCATGCCCGATATTAGTATGGCAATGAAATGTTCTTGAAGTTGTCTCCAATTGTCTCTATTGTCGTTTTTCATATTCGCGGCGCGTTGCCTCTTCATGCAAACGATTGCATTTGCGTTGTTGCGCTTTTGCGTTAAAAATTGATTCATGTCAATATATTCAACGTATCTTTGCAACCGAAAGCTGAGAATGAAAAACTAAAACACAATAAAAATCTAAAAAGCAAATGATGAAGCAGGTAAAATTCAAGATGCCTCGCAGGGCCCTCATCCTTACTGGCGGGCTACTGTTGGCTGTAAGCTCTTGGGCGCAGACTGCCGCGATCAAGGGACATGTGAAAGACACTGCCGGTGAACCTGTCATGGGTGCCACCATCACCGCCAACGGCAAGGCCGTGGGCGTGACCGACATGGACGGCAACTACACCATCAACGTGGCTCCGGGCACGGAAATCACCATCTCGTATGTTGGCATGTCGCCGCAGAAACTCGCGGCGGCCAATGGTGCCATTATCACCCTCGCCGACGATTCCAAGGCCTTGAACGAGGTCGTGGTCATCGGTTATGGTGTCGCTAAGAAGAAAGACCTGACAGGTTCCGTAGCCCAGCTCGCGCCGGACACCAAGAACAAGGGCCTTGTGGTCAACGCCCAAGACATGATCGAGGGAAAGGTCGCCGGCGTGTCCGTCACGAGCGACGGCGGTACTCCTGGTGGCGGCTCCACGATTCGTATTCGTGGTGGCGCTTCCTTGAACGCCAGCAACAACCCATTGTATGTCATCGACGGCATAGCCATGGACGACAACGGCGTGAAAGGCTTGGCCAACCCGCTGTCAATGATCAACCCGCAAGACATCGAGTCGTTCACGGTGTTGAAAGACGCTTCCGCCACAGCCATCTACGGTTCGCGTGGTTCCAACGGTGTCATCATCATCACAACCAAGAAAGGTCATGGCGGCTTGAAGGTCTCTTATAATGGCAGCATGACCGTGAGCCAGAAGCGCAAGACGCTCGACGTGCTCGATGGCGACGCTTACCGCAACCTCGTGAAGCAGCGTTTCGGTGAGGACAGCAGCGCCTATGGTCTTCTGGGCAACGCCAACACCGACTGGCAAGACGAGATCTACCGCACGGCACTGAGCCAGGATCATGGCGTGTCCGTAAGCGGAACCATCGCCAAGGTGCTTCCTTTCCGCGTGAGCGGTGGCTATACCGACCAGCAAGGTATCTTGAAGACCTCCGACTTCAAACGTTACACGGGGTCATTGAGCTTGACACCTTCGCTCTTTGACGACCACTTGAAGGTCAACGTCAACGTCAAGGGCATGTGGGCGAAGAGCCGTTATGCCAACACTTCCGCCGTGAGCGCCGCCGTCTACATGGACCCGACCCACAGCGTGATGGACGACACGTTTGAGGGCCATGAGTATTTCAACAACTACTACGCATGGGCCAACAACACGATACTGAAGAGCCCGACGACATGGTATCTCCAGAACACCAACGCACCTAAGAATCCTGTGGCCCTGCTTGAGGGCAAGAACGACCGCGCCATCAGCCGCGACTTGGTCATGAGCGGTGACGTGGACTACATGGTGCACGGGCTTGAGGACTTGCACTTGCACGCCACTGGCGGTATCGACATCGCCTATGGTGACCAGCGCACCGACGTGGAGCCTTGGTGCCCGGACGCATCCTTCTATGGCAGCTATGGCTTCGACCGCATACTGAAGCGCAACTATCAGGGCAGCGTTTACGCCATGTACACGCACGATTTCAACGACAAGGCAAAGAACCACTTTGACATCATGGGCGGTGCCGAGGAATCCCACTTCTGGAGAAACGAGCACAGCCGCACGCTCTCTTACCTCGACGCCTACAATGGCACGTTCAGCCAGATAAACACCGACACAGGTGTCGACTACGACGGTGACGGCGTGAAGGAAGACTACCACTACAAGACAGAAAACTACCTCGTGTCATACTTTGGTCGTGCCAACTGGAGCATCCTTGACCGCTATTATCTCAACGCCACCTTCCGTGCCGATGGTTCTTCCCGCTTCAAGAAGCACTGGGGCTACTTCCCGTCAGCTTCCTTCATGTGGAAGATCAAGGACGAGAGCTTGTTCCGCCCGATGACATGGCTGTCGGAACTGAACTACCGCATGAGCTATGGCCAGACCGGTCAGCAGGAAGGCATTGGCGACTATGGCTACATTGCCAACTACACCATGAACTCAGGTGACGGCTCATATTATTATGTGGTGGGCAACGGAAACCTCGCGCGTCCAAACGCCTACAACCCTGACATCACTTGGGAGACGACAACGACTTATGACATCGGCCTTGACTGGGCTGTGCTCGACCGCCGCTTGAGCGGTTCTATCGACTGGTACTACCGCAAGACCACTGACCTTCTGAACACGGTCACGGTGCCTGCCGGCTCCAACTTCCGCAACAAGGTGACATCCAATATCGGTGACATGACCAACACGGGTCTTGAGGCTTCAGTAAAGTGGATTGCCCTGGACAACAAGGACTGGAGATGGACACTCAACTACAACATCACTTACAACCGCAACAAGATTACCAAGTTGATGAGCGATGAGGCCGGCTACGTGGTTCTCACCGGTGGCATCTCTTCCGGTACCGGCAACAATTGCCAGGCACAGGCCGTGGGCCACTCAGCCAACTCGTTCTATGTTTACCAGCAGGCTTACGATGCCAATGGCAAGCCTCTTGAGGGTGTGGTCGTAGACCGCAATGGTGATGGCCAGATCACCCAGGCAGACCGCTACTTCTACAAGAGCCCTGTCGCGCCAGTCACCATGGGCTTGGGCTCTCGCTTGGAGTACAAGAATTGGGACTTGGGCATGAACTTCCGTGCCAGCATCGGCAACTACGTGTTCAACGACCTTGCCGCAGGCATGGCCAACGTGGACAACACCGCCATCATGCAGACTGTCAACGGCGCGTTCCTGCAGAACCGCTTGATCAGCTCCGTGGAAGACGGATGGAAGAGCTATGGCGTGACAGCCGTCCTTTCCGACCGTTGGGTGCAAAACGCTTCCTTCCTGAAGTGCGACAACATCACGCTTGGCTATTCTTTCGCCAACCTGTTCAAGTCGGGCAGCTATCATGGACTGGCCGGACGTGTTTATGGCACTGTCAACAACGTGTTTACAATTACCAAGTATAAAGGTGTTGACCCAGAGGTGTTTGGCGGTATCGACAACAAGGTCTATCCACGTCCTTTCTCCTTCATCGTTGGTCTCAGCCTGAATTTCTAAATCTTAACGGAAACAACAATGAAAAAGTCTATAAAATATATCATACCTTCAGCGGTGGCAGCACTGACGTTGGGACTTACCTCTTGCGCGGGTGATCTTGATGTCACTCCTATCGACCCCAACACCACCACCAGTGGCGAGAACCTTGCCGACAACCTGCTGAACAAGTGCTATGCCAACATGGCCGTGGCTGGTCAGGGCGGCGCCAATGGCGACTGCGATATTGACGGTCTCGACGGCGGTACCACGGGTTTCGTGCGCCAGATGTTCAATGCCCAGGAACTTACCACCGACATGGCAATATGCGGATGGGGTGACACCGGTATCTCTGAGTTCGACTATGATCGCTTCGACGCCTCACATCCTATGTTGAAAGGCTATTACTATCGCCTGTATGCCGGCATTGACTATTGCAACCAGTATATCAACACCTATGGTGACAAGGACGCCGAGAAGACTGCCGAGGCTCGCTTCCTCCGTGCTTACTATTATTCCATCTTGATGGATGGTTGGGGCAACGTGCCTTTCGCCACTACCATTTCCACCGAGGGCGCCCCGCAGATCAAGCGTGCCGACCTGTTCAAGTGGGTGGTGAGCGAGTTGCGCGACGTGGAGGGCACTCTCAGCGCTCCTACATCGGCCCCGAAGGAGAACGAGAGCGGATATGGCCGTGCCAACAAGTATACCGACCAGCTGCTCCTCTCTCGCGTCTACCTGAACGCGAAGGTGTATGCCGGCGTGGAGAAATACGACTCTGCAGCTTACTATGCCCAGGAAGTCATCACCAAGTCTCCTTATAAGCTCCATACAACAGCAAGCACAAACAAGTGGACTGCTTACCAGGAGCTGTTCATGGGCAACAACGGCCAGAACGGTGCATCTGAAGAGTGCCTGTTTGCTTTGCCGCAAGATGGCTCAGCCACCACGTCGTGGGGTACTTCACTGTACATCATGGCAAGTAGCAATGACGGTGAGGAATACTGGTTCAGGGAGAACGGCGACACCCTGAAAGGCAATGGCACCACGCAAGGATGGGGCGGCAACCGCCTGCGTCCTGACATGGTGAGAAAGTTCTTCCCCAAGGACGACGCGCCAAAGTTGGCTTCGGTCAAGGGAATGTACACGGCTGCCGGCGACGACAGGGCATTGATGTGCAACATCGCCAAAGGTGACGCCGAGCGCAGCCTGGAGAACTCCAATGTCGGAACATTCGTCGATGGATATGCCGCATGCAAGTATAACAACTATTACACTACTGGCGGCACAGGCAAGAACACCACTTTCACCGATGCTGATTACTTCCTCTTCCGTATCGCTGAGGCTTACTTGAACTATGCTGAGGCCACAGCCCGCGAGAATGGCGATTCGCCAACACCGGAGGGCATCAAGTATATCAATGAGCTTCGCGCTCGCGCCCATGCCGCTCAGAAGACCAGCTACACGCTCTCTGACATTTGCGACGAGTGGGCTCGTGAGTTCTATTTCGAGGGCTATCGCCGCACCACATTGATTCGCTTCAACCGTTTCGGTGGCAATGTCAACTACAACTGGGCATGGAAAGGTGGCGCGCCAAACGGAACGAACATCGACAAGCACTTGAACTTGTTCGCTATCCCTGACGACGACATCAACGCCAACAAGAACCTCACTCAAAACGACGGTTACGGTAAATAACGCATAGCAAAAAAGGAGAAGGCACACGCCTTCTCCTCGCAAACAAACCATTCAAAACAATGAAAATGAAAAAGTTTCACATAATAGTTGGCGTGATGGCTGGGTTGGCCATGTTGACAAGTTGTGACAAGGATCTTGATCACAACCCTACCATCCAAACGCCTACCACGTTTGTGCTTAACACACCGGCAACGGTAAACAGCACCATTGACCTGGCCAACTCTACAACAGTCAATCTCACTTGCAGCCAGCCCGACTACGGTTTCCCTGCTAACACGGGCTACACGGTGGAGGTGGCTACCAAGGAAGACATGAGCGATGCCCAGACCATCGACCAGTCGTTCAACTCATCAAAGCTGAACGTCGACGCCAAGCTGCTGGCCACGGCATTGACAAACCTTGAGTGCGACAAGGGAAAGACGGAAGCTGACTTCCCTATGACCATTCCCGTGTATTTCCGCGCCACGGCAGCGGTCATCTCGCCTGCCACGGGCGACACCATTCAGGGCACGAAGATCGTCTCCAACACGGTGGCATTGAACAAGGTGTTCTTGAATTATTCATTGCCAGCCGTGACTTGCCCAGAGTCACTTTACCTGATTGGCAACTTCTGCTCATGGGATTGGACCAAGAGCTTGCCTATGACCGAGGTCTATGGCTCGCGTGACGCCGCCAACAGCACAGCCGCCTTCTGGCACATGGTCTATATCGACGGCTCGGGCGTGAAGTTCAATACCGCCAAGGCATGGGACGGCAACGACGTGGGCTTCAGCAAGATAACCATCGACCCAGCAAGCGACAACTCAGCGACGATTGAGGCTTCGAGCGACGGCAATATCGCTTCCAGCGCGCCAGGTTGGTACTTGATGATAGTGACGGCAAAGGTCAATGGCAGAAACGTTGACTATACCGTGACATTCAACAAGCCTAACGTCTACCTCATTGGCGCTTCTATCAATGGCTCGTGGGATGAGTGCAAGGCCGAAGGTCTCTTCACCGTTCCCGCCACTGCCGACGGCGAATTCGAATCGCCCACATTGCCTACCTTGGCTGGTGACGACTCGTCAAACCTCCGTATGTATGTCAAGGTGCCTGGCTATGATTGGTGGAAGTCGGAGTTTATCGTGGGTCTCGATGGCAAGAACATCACCTATCGTGGCACGGGCGACGACCAGAAGCGTGTTGGCGCTGATGCCGGTACTAAGGTTCACTTGAACTTCTCAACAGACACCGGTTATATCAAATGATAGTCTAAAGCAATTCATCCATTATGAAAAAATTATCTTTATATATCACGCTTGCCATCTTGAGCTTGGTCTTCGGCTCCTGCAATGACAACTACGAAGACTGGACGGGCTCGCAGGCCAATCCTCAGGAGGACGCTATCACCATTCCTGGCTATAAGGCATCGGAAGTAAGTCCGCTGGATTTGGCGAAAGTGGCAGACGACTCCGTCGCCGTATACACCATGAGCACCGCCGCCCTGCCAGAAGGCTACTCGCTCACGAAAGGCCGCATTGAACTGACACCGCAGGGCATCGACAACGCTACAGCCACCACCGTGAGCACCTCTGTTGACGGCAAGGCTGCCAAGGCGGATTTGCAAGCCCTCATAGAGACCGCCTATGGCAAGGCTCCTGTGGCACGCACGTTCTCTGGACATGTCTATTCCAACGCCATCAAGGACGGTGAGGCTTGCCTCATCGACGCTGGCACTGTAAACGTGGTGGTGACACCTGTCGCTCCCGACATTGAGCAAGCCTACTACGTGCTTGGCGGTGCAACCACTTGGGACAAGGCCGGCGCGCTCACGCAGAAGTTCTCGCACAGCGACAACAACGTGTATGACGACCCAGTGTTCACCATCACCATCAAGGCAAAAGAGGGTGAGGACACATGGTTCGCCGTGGCAGGAGAGTCGGCTCTCGACAAGTTGGCTGACGACGATTGGACTACGGTGCTTGGCGCTAAGGCCGGTAATGGCAAGAACAGTTATGACGGCAGTGAGGAGCAGATTGACTTCCGCAAGAATCTCGCCGATGCTGGTTCCTTCTGTGTGCCAAAGTCTACTGGCGCTAAGTATATCTCCATCGAGATAAACATGCTGAAGTCTACCATCAAGATTACTCCGTTGGCGTTTAACCCAACAGCCTATGTGGCTGGTGATGGTAACGACTGGAACCAGATTGACTACTTGACAACATCTACCTATGACGGCAAGTATCAGGGCTATATGTACTTGAACTCGGAGTTCAAGATTTGCGAGAAGCCTAACTGGAATGGCACAAACTATGGCTTGGGCTTCTCTACCGCTCCCGATGCTAAAAACATGACCGTTGGCAAGGCTGGTTATTATAAGATGGACGTTGACCTCGTGGCAAAAGTCGTGACTTTGACTCCTATCAATACCATCGGCATCGTGGGCGATGCCATTGAGAGCGGCTGGAACACCAGCACTCCTATGACTTATAATCAGGCCGATCGCGCATGGGAAATCAAGAACGTAACTCTCAAAGACGGTGTTATCAAGTTCCGCGCCAACGACGCTTGGGACATCAGTTGGGGTGGCAAGTCGTTTGACAAGCTCACCACCAAGAATGGCGACAACCTTAACGTGACCGCCGGCACTTACGACATCAAGCTCTATGCTTGGGCAGACGGCTTCGCCAAGTGCGAGATGACAAAGAAGTAAGGCATACCATGCTTACATCATAGCGAGGGGTGGCTCTTTCGGGAGCCGCCCTTTTCGCGTTTTCATG
>DAIOUH010000123.1:0-7741 GCA_036751585.1 Prevotella sp.
ATGGCTGAGGGGGCGTCGGCTTCACGCTTGAATCGCGTCGCGATTCAAGCGTGGAGGCATCGCGATTCAAGCGTAAAGGCGACGCGATTCAAGCGTGAAGCCGACGCCGTTTCCATGGGAAGGCGAAAGCCCCTTGCCGACACTGGCAGCCATACATAATATAATGTGTGGTTTTAATAATAATTAAGCCATATTTGTTCGGCTTGTTTGCAAAAACCACTACTTTTGCAATAGTATAATCAAGCGACTTACGCGATATATGGATTTAGTAGAAAGATTCATCAATTACACAAAGTTTGACACGCAGTCGGCAGAAGACTCTACGACCGTGCCCAGTACACCTAAACAGCTTGTCTTCGCCAAGTATCTCAAGGAAGAGTTGGAGCATGAGGGTTTGGAAGACGTGGAAATGGACGACATGGGTTACATCTATGCCACCCTGCCGGGCAACACCAAGAAGGACGCGCCCACGATAGGTTTCATCTCTCACTATGACACCGCCCTCGACGCCAGTGGCGCCAACATCAAGGCGCGCATAGTGAAAAACTACGACGGTGGCGACATAGAGCTCTCGCCGGGCATCGTCTCCTCTCCAAAGAAGTTCCCCGAGCTTCTCCAGCACAAGGGCGAGGACCTCATCGTGACCGATGGCACCACGCTTCTCGGTGCCGACGACAAGGCCGGCGTGGCAGAGATAGTGCAGGCCATGTGCTATCTCAAGGATCATCCGGAGATTAAGCATGGCGACATTCGCGTCGGTTTCAACCCCGACGAGGAGATAGGCATGGGAGCCCACCATTTCGACGTGGACAAGTTTGGCTGCCAATGGGCTTACACCATGGACGGCGGCGACATCGGCGACTTGGAGTATGAGAACTTCAACGCCGCGGCAGCCAAGGTCACCATCAAGGGCGTGAGCGTGCACACGGGCTATGCCAAGGGCAAGATGATAAACGCCTCGCGCCTCGCCTGCGAGTTCAACAGCCACATCCCCGATACCGACATCCCGGAGACCACGGAGGGCTATGAGGGATTCTACCACCTGCTCTCCATCAACAGCCATTGCGAGGAGGCCAAGCTCTCGTATATCATCCGCGACCACGACCGCAAGAAGTTTGAGCAGCGCAAGGACTTCATGGAGCACATTGCCGAGGAGATGAACGCCAAGTATGGCGAGGGCACCGTGACGATAGACATCAAGGATCAATACTACAACATGAAGGAGAAGATTGACCCCAACATGTATGTCATCGACATCGTGCTCAAGGCCATGCAAGAGAGTGGCGTCAGACCGAAGGTGGAGCCGATACGTGGCGGCACCGACGGCGCCCAACTGTCGTTCCGTGGCTTGCCTTGCCCCAACATCTTCGCCGGCGGCGTAAACTTCCATGGCCCCTACGAGTTCGTGTCCATCCAGGTCATGCAAAAGGCCGTGGAGGTCATCGTGAAGATTTGCCAACTCACGGAAGGGTTCAACGAGTAAACAGCAATAAGCCAGCGCGGGCACGTGGCCGGCACTGGCTTGCGAAAGTACAACCGAAGGGGTTTGTGCCAACACGCACGTACCCCTTCATTTGTTTCCATACATGAGAACATTGGAACTCTTGGCCCCTGCCAAGAACTTGGAGTGCGGCATTGCCGCCATCAGCCACGGTGCCGATGCCGTGTATATCGGCGCCGACCACTTCGGCGCACGTGCCGCGGCTGGCAACAGCGTGAGCGACATCAGTGCCTTGTGCGACTTCGCCCATCGCTTTGGGGCGAAAGTGTATGTCACCGTCAACACCATAATTTACGACAACGAGCTCGACGCCACGCAAGAGCTCATCACGCGGCTCGCCGAGATCGGGGTGGATGCCATCCTCGTGCAAGACATGGCCACGCTCGCCATGCGCCGCGTGGCTTTGCGCGAGGTGGGGCACGCCCCGCTGCTCCACTCTTCCACACAGATGGACAACCGCACGGCTGAAAAGGTGGCGTGGCTTCGCGACCTTGGCTTCACGCGCGCGGTGCTGGCCAGGGAACTGTCGGTCGAGGAAATCAAGGCCATACACGATGCCGTGCCCGACATGGAGCTTGAGGTCTTCGTGCATGGCGCGCTTTGCGTGAGCTTTTCGGGCCAGTGCTATGCCTCGCAGTGCCTTTTCGGTCGCTCAGCCAATCGCGGCGAGTGCGCCCAGGTGTGCAGGATGAGCTACGACCTCGTGGATGCCGACGGCAAGACGGTGGTGAAAGACCGTTACCTCTTGTCGATGAAAGACCTGTGCCAGGTGGATCATCTCGAACAACTTGCCGACGCGGGCGCGTCCTCATTCAAGATAGAGGGTAGGCTGAAAGACGCCGACTACGTGAAGAACGTGGTGGCGGCTTACTCGCAACGTCTCAACGCCATCATCAAGAGGCGTGGCAACGACTACCGTCGCGCCTCGTGGGGTAGGGTGGATTATAGTTTCCAGCCCGACCTCGCCAAGACGTTCAACCGCGGCTATACCCAGTATTTCCTGAAAGGTCGCGTTCACGGCCTTTCAACCATGGTCACGCCCAAGGCGCTCGGCGAGTTCGTGGGCACGGTGAAAGACCTCCGTGGCGACTCCTTCCGCGTCTCGGGCACCGCCACGTTTGCCAATGGCGACGGCTTGTGCTTCGTCAAGGACCAGGCCGACGGCACCGCGCCACAGGGCGAACTGCTTGAGGGCTTCCGCGTGAACCGCGTGGAGGGCAACCGCCTCTTCCCCTTCCACATGCCGCGAGGATTGAGGAGAGGCATGGCGCTGTATCGCAACAACGACGTGGCGTTTGGCAAGACCCTGGCGGGCGAGACGGCTCGCCGGGTCATTCCCGTGTCGATGGACTTTGGCGCCACCCACGATGGCTTCAGCCTTGCGATGAACGTTGAGACAGGCACGGGCAAGCCACTTGAGTGGACGGTGGCAACCGTTTTCGCTCACCAGCAAGCCAACCGCCCCCAAGAGGAGAACATCCGCAAGCAACTGTCCAAACTCGGAGGCACCATCTTCGAGCTGAAAAGCCTGACCATTGATCCCGAAGCCAAGGGCTTGTTCATACCGTCGAGCGTCTTGGCGCAACTTCGCCGCGACGCGGTGGCTGCCTATGCCACGGCTCTCGACAAGGCGAGTGCCGACGCCCACGCCCAGCCACCATGCCGCGAGAGCGCCGACGCCAAAGTCGGATTCTGGTCGGAGGAGTACAAGAAATATCCTTACCTTTTCAATGTCGCCAACCACGAGGCCCGCGCTTTCTACGAGGCACACGGCATGAGCGGCGTGGAACCGGCGTTGGAGACGGCGGAGCCCAAGAGCAGCGTGGTCATGCAGTGCCGCTATTGCATACGCTACGAACTCGGGTTCTGCGTGCGACGTGGCGGCAGAAAACCGGAGTGGCACGAGCCATTGACGTTGAGGCTGGGCGACGGACGCGGCTTCCGCCTCGACTTCCGTTGTGGCGAGTGCCAAATGAACTTGTTGCCCGCCGATTAGTGGCAACCTCGTTTCTTTTATGCAAATTGCTTGCCTCCGTATAGACTTTTTTATTAACTTTGCAGCAGATTTTTAAAAGCAATACCAATGACTTATACCATTGAGAAAATCACCACCCTCATCGGTGCGCGTCGCTATGGGACGGCAGATGCCAACATCGCATTCTTGCTCACTGACAGCCGTTCGCTTTGTTTCCCGGAGGAGACCTTGTTCTTCGCGATAAAATCGGAGCGCAACGACGGTCATAAGTATATCCCCAGCCTCTATCTCCGCGGTGTGCGCAACTTCGTGGTGACATCGGTCCCCGACGAATACCAGACACGCTTCCCACAGGGCAACTTCCTCAAAGTGACCAACACCTTGGAAGCCCTGCAGCGTCTTGCCGAGCGCCATCGCGACGAGTTCAACATACCTATCGTGGGCATCACGGGCTCCAATGGCAAGACCGTGGTAAAGGAATGGCTTTACCAAGTGCTCTCGCCCGACCGCTTCGTCACGCGCTCGCCTCGTTCTTACAACTCGCAGATTGGCGTGCCACTCTCGGTATGGCTCATGAACGACGACACCAAGGTAGGCATCTTCGAGGCTGGCATCAGCAAGCCTGGCGAGATGCTTGCCTTGCGCGACATCATACAGCCAACCATCGCCGTGCTGACCAACCTCGGTTCGGCTCACCAAGAGAACTTCCCGTCGATGGAGGCCAAGTGCAAGGAGAAGCTCATCCTCTTCCACGACGCGCAGGTCATAGTATACAATGCCGACGACGCTACCGTGGCAAAGGTTGTGGACGCGTCAGATTACAAGGGCGAGAAACTGTGCTGGTCGCGCAAGGACGCCAACGCCAAGATGTTTGTCAAGGGCGTGGAGAAGGCGGAGGCCAACACCACCATCCACTATATATATAATAATGTGGAAGGCAGCTATACCATCCCCTTCATCGACGATGCCAGCGTTGAGGACTCTATCGTTACCGCCATCGTCGCCTTGCGCCTCGGCGTGGGTGCCGACGCGTTGAAGGAGCGCATGTCACAGCTTGAGCCGATAGCCATGCGTCTTGAGGTGAAAGAGGGCCGCCATGGTTGCACGCTCATCAACGACTCTTACAACTCCGACATCAACTCACTCGACATAGCGCTCGACTTCATGAACCGTCGCCCCGACCACAAGGGACGTCGCCGCACGCTCATCCTCAGCGACATACAGCAGAGCGGAATGAATCCTGCCGACCTCTATCGCGAGGTGAGCCGCTTGGCAAAGGAGCGTGGAGTGGAGAAGTTCATAGGCATAGGTCCGGTTGTCTCCGACAATGCCAGCAGGATAGACATCAAGGAGTCGTTCTTCTTCAACACCGTGAGCTCGTTTCTCGACTCCACGGTATTCCACACCTTGCGCGATGAGGTCATCCTCATCAAGGGCGCGCGGCAGTTCGGTTTCGACCAGATTACCGACCTCTTGGTGGAGAAGGTGCACGAGACGGTGCTGGAGGTGAACCTCAACGCCGTGGTTGCCAACCTCAACTATTACCGCTCATTCATGAAGCCTGAGACGAAGCTCGTGTGCATGATCAAGGCTGACGCCTATGGAGCGGGCAGCGTGGAGATAGCCAAGACGCTGCAAGACCATCGCGTGGACTATCTCGCCGTGGCTGTCGCCGACGAGGGCGCTACGCTTCGCCGCAACGGCATCACGTCTAACATCATGATCATGAACCCCGAGATGTCGGCGTTCAAGACCATGTTCGACAATGACCTTGAGCCAGAGGTCTACTCATTCCGTCTCCTCGACGCCCTCGTGAAGGCAGCCGAGAAGGAAGGCATCACGGGCTGGCCTGTGCACATCAAGCTCGACACCGGCATGCACCGTCTTGGCTTTGACCCGGAGAAGGACATGGACAAGCTCATCGACAGGTTGAAGCATCAAGACGCGATCATCCCCCGCTCGGTGTTCTCCCACTTCGTGGGTTCCGACAGCGACGACTTCGACGCTTTCTCCGCCCACCAGTTTGAGCTCTTCGACAAGGGCAGCCGTAAGCTGCAAGCGGCATTCAGCCACAAGATTCTGCGTCATATCGACAATTCGGCTGGCATAGAGCATTTCCCGGAGCGTCAGCTCGACATGTGCCGTCTCGGTCTTGGTCTCTATGGCATCAACAGCCGCAACAACCAAATCATCAACAACGTCTCAACCTTGAAGACCACCATCCTGCAGTTGCGCAACGTGCCGGCTGGTGACACCGTGGGCTACAGCCGCAAGGGCAAGATTGACCACGACAGCGTGATAGCCGCCATACCAATTGGCTATGCCGACGGCTTGAACCGCCATCTCGGCAACCGTCATTGCTATTGCCTCGTCAATGGCAAGAAGGCTGAATATGTGGGCAATATCTGCATGGACGTGGCGATGATAGATGTCACGGGCATACCGTGCAAGGAGGGCGACAGCGTGGAAATCTTCGGTGATGACCTGCCTGTGACGGTTCTCTCCGACGCGCTCGACACCATTCCTTACGAGGTGCTCACTGGCATCAGCAACCGCGTGAAACGCGTGTACTTCCAAGACTGATACTGAAAATAGACACATATCACTTACAACGCATTATGGGCGACTCCTATCGGGGCCGCCCATAATAAATATAGGGTATAACGCGATGGCGCTATACCCTATGTTCTTGTTTGTATACTATGTTCTTGCCATCTTATCTCCATGGCTTTGCCCGTGTCTTATCCCCATTGGCTGTTGGCTGGCTTATATTCTGGCACAAGCTGTTTCATGAGCGCGACAACGGCGTTTTGGTCGTAGGTCATGGCGGTGGCGATGATTTTGTCTATGTCATGCTCGACCTGCGCGAACTCATATTCCCTGACTTTGGCAATGCGAATGTTCTTGTTGAATGTCGGCTCGGTGCTTTCCTCGTTGGCGAGCACTTCCTCGTAGAGTTTCTCGCCAGGGCGCAATCCAGTGTAGACAATCTTCACGTCCTTGGCGTTGGACAGTTTTATCATGCGCTTGGCGAGGTCGGCTATGCGCACCGACTTGCCCATGTCGAACACGAAAATCTGTCCGCCGTGGCCATGAGTGCCGGCTTCCAGCACGAGTTTGCACGCCTCAGGGATGAGCATGAAGAAGCGCGTCACGTTGGGGTCGGTCACCGTCACGGGACCACCGTTGCGTATCTGCTTCTCGAATATAGGGATTACAGAGCCATTGCTGCCCAGCACGTTGCCAAAGCGAGTGGTGACAAACTGTGTGGTCTGCTGCGCGCTGTTGAGGCTTTGCGTGTAAATCTCGCACAGGCGTTTAGAGCATCCCATGACATTGGTCGGGTTAACAGCCTTGTCGGTGGAAATCATCACAAACTTCTTGACACCGTATTTCACGCTGAGGTCTGCCATGATTTTCGTGCCGTTCACGTTGTTGAGTATTGCCTCCGATGGCGAGTCCTCCATCATGGGCACGTGTTTGTAGGCGGCGGCGTGGAACACGTAGTCGGGACGATTGGCATCGAAAATCTTATCCATCAGTCTCTTCTGGGTGATACTTGCCACGATGGTTTGGCAGTCGATGTCGGGGAACTGCTTGCGCATCATCAGCCTGATGTCGTGCTGTGGTGTCTCCGCGGCGTCGATGAGCACCAGGTGCGCAGGCTTGAACGATGCCACCTGGTTCACTATCTCAGAGCCTATGCTTCCTGCCGAGCCCGTGATGAGTATTGTGCGACCTTTCAGCATGGTGCCGATGGCGTTGATGTCCACCTGTATCTCATCCCTTGGCAGGAGGTCGGAAATCTCTATCTCCCTAAGTTTGTTTGAGTCGATGTTGTCGCCCTCGTGCCACTTCTCCATGTCGCTCATGACGTAGATGTTGACATCATTGCTGAGGAGCATGTCCTGCAAGGCTGAGTCCTCGCGGAAATTGCGTATGGCGGCAGGTGACACCAGCACGGAGTCGATGTCCTTGTCTTTCAAGATGTCCACGAGATCCTTGTTGTTGAGGTAGATGCGTTGCCCCATGATGATCTTGTGCTCCACGTTTTGGTCGGGTGAGATGAATCCCCTCAACCGGAACTTCTTGCCGCTGACGTTGCCGCGTATTGAATTTGCCAATGCCACGGCACCGTAATGGATGCCATATATGAGCACGTTGTGCGTGGCGTTCTTTCCCATGGCTTGCTCGTATAGGGCCTTCACCAATATGCGCAAGCCCCACATCAAGGCCGTGGAGATGACGAACATGAGAAACACCTG
>DAIOUH010000124.1:0-3200 GCA_036751585.1 Prevotella sp.
GAGCTCAGGCGGCTTGCGTGGGGCACCGACGCGAGCTTCTACCGCCTCGTGCCGCAAATCGTGATACGCTCCGACTCGGAGGCGGAGATTTCCAAGATACTCAAGGCGGCGCAAGCCCACCAGTTGCCAGTCACCTTTCGTGCCGCCGGCACGAGCCTGTCGGGACAGTCGATAAGCGACTCCATCCTCGTGGTGGCTGGCAAGCACTGGGAAAAGTATGAGATATTGAACGAGGGCAAGACCATACGCCTGCAACCAGGACTGATAGGTCAGCGCGTCAACGACTTGCTGAAGCCCTACGGTCGCAAGCTCGGCCCCGACCCCGCCTCGGTGAAGAGCGCCATGGTGGGCGGCATAGTGATGAACAACGCGTCGGGCATGAACTGCGGCACGCACGCCAACAGCGACAAAATGATGAAATCGGTGAGGATAATCCTCGCCGACGGCACCGTGCTCGACACGGGTAGCGAGAAGAGCCGAGAAGAGTTCATGAAGGCCAAGCCCGACTTCATCAGGCGCATTGAGGAGCTACGCGACAAGGTGCGTGCAAACAAGCAACTGTGCGAGCGCATAAAATACAAATACGCCATCAAGAACGTCACTGGTCTCAATATCCTGCCTTTCGTGCGCTTCGACGACCCGTTCGACATAATAGCCCACCTCATGGTAGGCTCGGAAGGCACATTGGCGTTTCTTGCCGAAGTGACGATGAACACCGAATACGACTATCCGTTCAAGGCAAGCGCCATGCTCTATTTCAAGGAGATAAAAGAGGCGTGCAAAGCGGTGGTGGCGATGAAGAAACTGGTCGACAAGGACGGGCAATGGATAGTGAAAAGCGCCGAACTGCTCGACAAGAAGTCGCTCGCCTCGGTAAACGACACCACGGGCGAGGGCCTTACCGCCATACTGACCGAGACAAAAGCCTCGACAGCCGAAGAGCTGCGCGCCAACATAGCCAAGATAGAGGAGTGTCTCAAGGCGTTCAGCACATACGTGCCAGTGAAGTTCACCGACAAACCAGAAGAGTATTCCAAGTTCTGGGCGATGCGCTCAGGGGTGTTCCCCGCCGTGGGCGGCACGCGCAAGCTCGGCACCACCTGCCTAATAGAAGACGTGGCATTCCACATCGAAGACCTGCCCAACGCCACCGCCGACCTGCAAGAGCTGATAGCGCGCCACGGCTACGATGACGCTTGCATTTACGGGCATACGCTGGAGGGCAACTACCACTTCATCCTGAACCAGTCGTTCGACTCCGATGAGGAGGTGCGCCGCTACGAGAGTTTGATGAACGACGTGAAGACCTTGGTGGTGGACAAATACGACGGTTCGCTGAAGGCGGAGCACGGCACTGGCAGGAACATGGCGCCATTCGTGCGCTACGAGTGGGGCGATGACGCCTATGCCGTGATGAAGGCCGTGAAAGACCTCTTCGACCCCAACGGACTGCTCAACCCAGGCGTGATATTCAACGATGACCCCAAGTGCCACCTCAAGCACTTCAAGCCCCTGCCAATGACCAACCCCCTTGTGGACCGCTGCATAGAATGCGGATTCTGCGAGGTCAACTGCCTGACGTGCGGCTTCGCCTTGTCGAGCCGGCAGCGCATAGTGATACAGAGGGAGATAAGCCGATTGCGGCATACTGGCGAGGACCCTCGGCGGCTGAGACAACTGGAAAAAGAATACAAATACTGGGGCAACGCCACGTGCGCCGGCGACGGCATGTGCTCAATGTCGTGCCCAATGCACATCAACATGGGCGAGCTGACCCATGTGTTGCGCCAAAGGGATCTGCCTAAGGACAGCATGGGCTACAAGGCCGGCGATTTCGCCGCCAACCATCTCGCGGGCGTGAAAGACGCGCTGCGCCCCGTGCTAACGCTTGCCGACACCGCCCACGCCGTGCTTGGCACTAAGGCTATGAACGCGATAACCAAGGAAATGCACACCCTGCTCAAAGTGCCACAATGGACACCAGCAATGCCAAAGGCGTATCACGTGGGCAAGCGGCTGGAGGCGAACCAGACGAAACGCGAGGACAAGGTGGTGTATTTTCCAAGTTGCATCAACCAGACCATGGGCCTGCCGCATAAGACACCCGAGAAGATGGCACTGGTCAACAAGATGGTGTCGCTGCTCAACAAGGCTGGCTACGAGATAATATTCCCGAAGGGGATGGAGCACATGTGCTGCGGCACTATCTGGGAGAGCAAGGGCATGATGGACATCGCCGACCGCAAGACGAAGGAACTGGAGACAGCCCTCTGGGAGGCGAGCGATCACGGCAAGTACCCCGTGCTGTGCGACCAAAGCCCGTGCCTGTTTCGTATGCGAGAGAAGATAGAGAAGCTCCACCTGTACGAGCCCGCCGAGTTCATTTATACCTTCCTGCGCGACCGACTGGCCTTCACTCCAATAGACGACACCGTGGCAGTGCACGTCACATGCTCGATGCGGAGGATGGGCACCGCCAATTTCATCGTTGACCTTGCCAAGATGTGCGCCAAGAATGTCGTCGTGCCCGAGGGCATTGGTTGTTGCGGATTCGCCGGTGACCGGGGCTTCCTCCACCCGGAGGTCAACGCCTACGCCCTGCGCAAGCTCGCGCCACAATTGAAGGCTAATGGCGTGACCATGGGCTACAGCAACAGCCGCACCTGCGAGATAGGCCTCACCACCAATTCTGGCATACCCTATCAATCCATAGTGTATCTTGTGGACCAGTGCACCACGGCGAAGAATGACATGGAAAATAACTAAGACATATCAAGACGTAAAAGCCTAATAAATAGATAGCTCGGTTTCTCAGCGTAAAGGCGTTGCTTTATCATCTTTGATAGGGCAACGCCTTTACGTTTGAATCGCGTCGCCTCTACGCTTGAATCGCGTCGCCTCTACGCTTGAATCGCACCGCCGTTACACCGTAAGGCCGATGGTGTCTTGGCAATGCTGTTTGAGGTGCGAAGTCATGAAATTTTCCCTATATATAATAATGTGAAATGAAAGAAATGAAGATTTTTTGAAAAAAAAGTGTCCAAAAGTTTGCGGGTTAAGAAAAAAGCAGTACCTTTGCACTCGCATTCAGGGGAATGCTTCTCACAAAAGAGAATTATGCGGCAATAGCTCAGTTGGTAGAGCGCGACCTTGCCAAGGTCGAGGTCGCGGGTCCGAGTCCCGTTTGCCGCTCATCTTTT
>DAIOUH010000124.1:3300-7659 GCA_036751585.1 Prevotella sp.
CGACCTTGCCAAGGTCGAGGTCGCGGGTCCGAGTCCCGTTTGCCGCTCATCTTTTTGAACAATCCAATGTTTTTGGAAAGATTTTAGCCCAGGTGGCGGAATTGGTAGACGCGCACGTTTCAGGTGCGTGTGTTTCACGACGTGCAGGTTCGAGTCCTGTTCTGGGCACCAAGTATCGAAAACATACATTTGGAGGGGTGGCGGAATTGGTAGACGCGCTACTTTGAGGGGGTAGTGACAATTATGTCGTGGGAGTTCGAGTCTCCTCCTCTTCACTTGTTAATTGTTTTATATTTAATTTGTTTGCGGCAATAGCTCAGTTGGTAGAGCGCGACCTTGCCAAGGTCGAGGTCGCGGGTCCGAGTCCCGTTTGCCGCTCATCTTTTATTTCTGTAGCCTTCAAGCAGAAAATCGAAGTCTATTTCAATGAATTTATATCTTAGGTATTTTGATAACGAGACTCTTGTATATAGTGTAGAAGAGGCCATTGCTTTTTTGCGCTCTTTAGGCGAGATAACCGTAACACGTAACATGGAAAATGACATTCGCGATTATGTGGCGAGCAACGTCATGTTTCCCAAACGCTATAAAGTGCGCGCCCATGTTTATTTCATTATAATAAAGACCACGGCAGCCACGATGCGCGACTTCAAGGAGAAGAGAGCCACGAAGCAGGCGCAAGCAAACAACCCTACAAACATCGACAACCCCATCGCGAGGCTCAACTTTCACAAGGAAGGTTGGTACGAGGGCGAGATCGATTTCAAGCGTGTGGTGCTGATGCCTTCGACAGGCAAGCACGAATACCGCGACACGAGATTCGTGGCGCAATGCAAGGCCGTGTCGGGCGCTGATTGCTACAACCGCATCGTGGACTACCTGCGCACGCGAGTGGACAACCGAAGCCAGTTCCCATCGGCTAAGGGCAAGAAGTTCCACTTCAAATACTTGGGCATGTGGAAGGAGACGGCAAGGGCTTGAGCCATGAATAAGGTTATGCTCATCGGAAACGTCGGCAAGGAACCCGACGTGCATTATTACGACGCTGACCAAGCCGTGGCGAAAGTGACGCTTGCCACAACCGAGCGCGGATATACCGCCAAGGACGGCACGAAGATACCAGACCATACCGACTGGCACAACCTCCTTTTCTATCGCCAGCTCGCCAAGATAGTGGAACAATATGTCCACAAGGGCGACAAGCTCTATGTAGAGGGAAGGCTCCGCTACAATACCTACGACGACAAGCTCGGTAAACGACACTATGTGACCGAGATAATGGTAGAAAACATGGAGCTCCTTTCTCCAAGACCAAACAAAACTTAATAAAACATTGGATTCGTTTCTTATAAGTCAAATCAGCCACTTGGTGGAGTTTCACCCCATCACGCCACAAGTGGGGATAGCCATCGCCCTGACGATAGTCTTGTTGATGTTGTCGGGCTTCGCAAGCGGTTCCGAGATAGCCTTTTTCAGTCTGTCACCGTCAGACCTCAACGATCTGGACCCGGAGAGAAATTCGCGCGACGACGGAATAAGCAAGTTGCGTGAGGACTCCGAACGCACGCTTGCCACAATACTGATAACCAACAACCTGGTGAACGTCACCATAATCATGTTGTGCAACTTCATCTTTGGCTCTCTCGTTGATTTCAAGGTGAAGTGGCTCGATTTCTTGGTCATCACCGTATTTCTCACCTTCCTCTTGCTTCTCTTCGGAGAAATCATGCCAAAGGTTTACAGCCGCTCGGCACCGCTGAAATTCTGCCGTAAGGCCGTGAATGGCATTCTCCTGCTCAGAAAACTTTTCTGGCCTATGGAGACGATACTCATAAAGAGTGGGGTGATAGCCGAAAAAGCCGTGCCGAAAGAGAAAAGACAACTGAGCGTAGACGACTTGGAGCAGGCCCTCGAATTGACCAACAAGGATGACATCAAGGATGAGCAAAGCATGCTCAAGGGCATAATCCGCTTTGGCGACGAAACCGCGAAAGAAATAATGACACCCCGACAGGACATAGGCGACATAGACATACGCTCAACGTTCCCCGAGGTGCTCAAGTTTATCGTGGACAACAATTACAGTCGCATACCAATATACCAGGACAACGAAGACAACATCCGTGGCATATTGTATATCAAGGACTTGTTGCCATATCTTGGCAAACCCGACAACTTCCGCTGGCAGAGCCTCATGAGGGCAACCTACTTCGTGCCAGAGACGAAGAAGATTGACGACTTGCTGCATGAGTTTCAGGAAAACAAGATTCACATTGCCATCGTCGTCGACGAGTTTGGAGGCACGAGTGGCCTCGTGACGCTGGAGGACATACTTGAGGAAATCGTCGGAGAGATAAACGATGAGTACGACGAGGAGGAGAAAAACTACACACGGCTCAACAGCAACACATATATATTTGAGGGCAAGACCCTCTTGAGCGACTTCTGCAAAGTGCTTGGCATTGATGACGACGAGTTTGACAGCGTCGTAGGCGACGCCGATTCACTTGCGGGGCTTTTGCTTGAGATAAAAGGCGACTTCCTCAGCCTGCACGAGAAAATCAGCTTCAAAAACTACACGTTTGAGGTGATGGCCGTGGAGGAAAGGCGCATCAGCAAAGTGAAAGTAGTGGTTAATAACAAGGCTACGGCAGATGCCACTGACAAGAAAACAGAAGCTTGACGATGATTCGTGGCTCGCGGTATGGAAGATGGATGAGGCTTTGGACAGTCTTCCACGGCCAAGGCAAGTAGACCTTGGCCAATTCAAAGCGCAAAGACTCAGGGAAAAACTCACCGAATATCTCTTGCTGCGTGAATTGACCAAGCGAGACGACCTCGTGATTGCCCACGACGATGATGGCGCGCCAATAGTGGACGGCTACAACGTCAGCATCAGCCATACAAAAGGTTGGGCGGCAATGATCTTGTCGAAAAGCCAAAGGAATGGAATCGACATAGAATATATTTCAGACAGGGTAAACAAAATCGCCACTCGCTTCATGCGAGATGATGAGTGGCAAGACACTATTGAGGGAAGGCTCATAACCTGGTGTTCAAAGGAGGCGGCATACAAATATTATCACGAGCAGCACTTGGGGTTGCGCGAGATGCGCCTGCTGCCTTTCGCGCCCAAATGTAATGGCGTGGCTTGTCTGGAAAACTTGAGGCAAGGAAAAAGCATAAACGTAAGTTACGAAGTCAACAAAGATTTCGTGCTCGTGTTTGTCTTAGGTTAAACCGTTACACATAATTACTACTTTTTTACACATTCTTAATAAAATGTGCATATAAGCAAGGACTTTTAGACAAGATTTTGTATTTTTTTATCTTATCGTTTGGCTAATTCCATATTTTTCTTTACTTTTGCAATGGATAATTGGCATCGCTGCCAAATGGTTAGACATTATTTTATCAGACATTGCTAAAAAGAATATTCTACATATTAATATTGTGCGTCTTATGCTCCTCGTGTGAGTTTAAGCTCAAGTCGAACGATGACGACGACGACCCTTCCAACATGAAGGTGGAGCGTTATGACCGTTTGGAGAGCCGCTATGTGGTCACAGGCGACTTCTCGGCATTGCAGCAGATGAACACGGAGTATCCGATAGAGACGCGCACCCTCGTGGAGAAGATATTGCGCATTGGCGATGTCAGCGACCACGACATAAGCGAGCGATTCCTGCGGTTCTACCAGGATTCTACCTTGCAATCGCTGGTGAGCGACGTGGAATTGGAATACGCCAACATGGACGACATTAGCCAAGGGTTGCAAAGCGCTTTCACCAACTTGAAGAAGTGGATTCCGAACATGCCGTTGCCGCACGTGTACACTCAGATTGGCGCGCTCGACCAAAGCATTGTGGTTGGCAAGCGATCAATAGGTATTTCGCTCGATAAATACATGGGGGCGAAATATCCAATCTACGAGAAGTTTGGATACAGCAATGAGCAACTGGAATCCATGAACAGGTCGTTCATAGTGCCCGACTGCACGCTTTTTTACCTTCTAAGCCTTTATCCAATGAAAAACTTTGACTCAAGGTCTCAATTGGAAAAAGACCTCCACATGGGTAAGCTGATGTGGGTGTCCAACAAGGCCTTGGGCTCTGATGTCTTCAGAACCGACTATGTGCACACCGTGAGCCGCTACATGAGGAAACACGGCAACGTGACCATAAAGCAACTTTTGGAGAGCGATGAGTACAAGGACATGAAATAATTTTTGTCACTTCTCAAAGTGTTGGTAGTCCTTGACCGACTTCCAAGACCCGCCCCATTTGAACCCATGACTTGTGAACAACTTCCACACAAGGTCACCTTTTTCTATCTTATAAGGAAACGCGCCGCGACGGT
>DAIOUH010000125.1:0-7475 GCA_036751585.1 Prevotella sp.
CCACGAATGACGCGGCGGCAATGCGCGGCGCAAGTCCAAAAATGGCATGAAAGCCTGCATTGTTGTTCCAATATGGCGCGCCTGGTATCCAATCGCAAAGTGCTCCCATAGCCACGAAAAAGAAATTCATGGCAAAGCCCATCCAAATGAGCAGCCGTGCCTTGCGATAGCCCCAAACCTCGCACACGCAATCGTTGATGATGTAAGAAACCGGAAACACAATCAAGCCTCCTGTCAAATTAACAGGTCCTATGGCTATCTGCTTGGTTTCAAGAATGTTTGCCAAGATAAGGCAAACACAGAATAATACGCTGAAGAGCATGAAAAGCACACTCACCTCAGCACGTGGTTGTTTTGTCATTCTTGTTTTGTTAAAGGGGGTTTAGCAAGTACCCCTGTTCCTAAAATTATTATATCGAATGCAAAGTTAATAATAATTTTTGAAACAATGACATCACCACGTGCTTATATCAGCATATAGCTATCACCCCAAATACTGTTTTAGGATTTTAGCCGCCGGGGAGTGTCTGATCTTCCTTATTGCCTTTTCCTTGACCTGCCTGATACGCTCCCTTGTCATGCCCATGTCGCTGGCAAGTTCCTCAAGGCTCTTTTCAGGACTACCTATGCCAAACGACGCTTTCACGATAATCTGCTCACGCTCGTTAAGTACTTCTTTGAGCAAATCCTCTATAAACTTGTTGAGCGAGGCGTTGTCTACCGACTTGTCGGAAATAAACGTATTGTCATCCGACGTGAGCATTTCGCCAATCGTATTGTCACTGCTGTCATCACCCAAAGGCGCGTCGATGCTCGTGGGCCTGTTGTTAGCGTCCCTTGCCGACTCTATGACTTCTTCATCAAGTCCGGTCTCTACCGATATTTCATGAACTGAAGGTATTCTCCCAGTTTTCTGAAGGAATGCCTCTGTAGCCCTGTTCACCTTCAAGGCCACACCCATTTGGTTCATGGGCACGTGTATGATGCGACTTTTCACGGCAAGAGCTTCCATGATGTTTTGCCTTATCCACCATACGGCATAGCTGATGAACTTGAAGCCACGAGTCTCATCAAACTTCTCCGCGGCTTTCACCAGTCCTATGTTTCCCTCATTGATAAGATCCACGAGCGAAATGCCTTGATGCTGATATTGCTTTGCAACAGAAACCACAAAACGTAGGTTGGAATTGACGAGCCTGTCCCTCGCCTTTTGACCCTCCTTGCCGCCAAGGTGTATTTTCTGCGCAAGAGAGGCTTCCTCCTCTGGCGTGAGCATTGGCTCACGTGCAATCTCGGCAAGGTAGCGATCCAATGACTCACTGTTTCGGGCAGTGATGGCTTTGGTAATCTTTATTTGTCTCATTTCAGGCCTACGTTATTGTCAGGTTAATTATTTATGCGACAAAGATACTACCTTTTATAGACAACACAAAGGAAAAGCAGATAAATTATCGTTTTTCATCATAATAATGCGCAAAATTGAAAAACGGCTCACTTATCACGTCATCGGTCGAAGACGTGTACGTGTTGCCGTAAGCGTCTTTTACCTTCACGATGATGCGGCTCGCGGCAGAGCGTGGCACATAATAATACAGGTGGTTCATTATAAGATAGCCGTTTTTCTTGCTCACGAATTGGTAGCTCACCGACTTCGAGTAACGATGATGATAGCCTGTGGCGAAAGCGTCTTGTCCTTGGTGGTTTATTCGTTTCATCTCGCGCTCAACGCCATTCTCTATCGCATAGACACGCCAACGAGAATCAGCGTTGAACACGTTTGCCACTATCACTCCCTTGTCCCTGGGCAATTGCCAATCGGCGGCATACGACTCGCCATTGAAATCGGTCGTTGCCCTGAACAATGTCATTTGCCTGGACCTTGGCCAAAATGTACCTTTATAATAACAGTCGGTGATGTTTGTCCCGTTCAATGAATATACGTAATAGCCATTTGGCGTACCGCAGATGTTTATGTTTGATTGCCAAATGTTGCCACAGGCTGCCGCATGACAGCGCTCAAGTATGTGCCTGCCACTAAACTCAATCTCATGGTTTATGGCGAAATGGGTATGGCCGCAAAAGAGTTCATAGCCACCCTTAAAAGCCTTCAATTCATTCAGCACTCGCTTGAATATTGACGACGTGTAGTGTCCGGGTTCAGAATCAAGGTTTAGCGACAAAGCGCCTCTACGTGGGCGATTACCCATTGTGAGAGGAATGTGATAGCACAGCACGACCTTCTTGTCGTGATTGGCAAAAGAGAGGTCTTCGTGGAGCCAACGCAATTGTGATGCCGTCAACTCTCCGGGCTGCCAGTAGAGCATTCCACGGTAAAAGTGCACATCGTTGAGACATACATAATGCACGTCACCACGGTCGAAACTGAAGTCGGTAGGGCCGAAACTCTGTTCCCACTTTCTCACATACAGGCTCTTACCGTCTTGGTCGTGATTGCCTATGACCGAGAAGACTGTTGCACGTGATGAACCCAACGCCTCACGAATCTGTCGCTCCAAGCCAGCGTTGTAGCCACCATAATACTGCACGTCATCGCCCATGGATATGGCATACACCGGCATGGTCGAGGGCAACGAGGCTATGGTTTGCCTCACGTCGCTCATGGTCTCATCCGTGAAACGGGCAAGGTCGCTTTTCCGTATTGGGTTATCATCGGGTCCTGTATAATATGGACTGAAAGCGTTTGTTATCTGAGGGTCTCCGAAAACTATCAGCTTGTAGTCGCGTTCCGTGCCTCCTTGCAACCGCTTCAGGGTAAAGTTATACTCGTTTTGCTTTGCCGACAATGGCTTATAAAAGCATGCTGTTCGGTCGGTTGCCGAATGTGTCGGAATCTCGCAATCGGCTGGTACGGAGTACCAAACGAATCGCGCGTTCTTGTCGCGCATGAATATATACATTCCCTTGTCGTTGGTTATCGTGCAAGTATAGCCATCGCTCACCACCACGCCACTCATGGGGTTGCCCAAGCTGTCGGTAAGCGTACCTCTCACGGTTGGGTCATAGTCTGGCAGCGAGTCTGTCACCGTTGCCTTGCGCACGGTGTCTCTCTTCGCCTTCACCGGTTGTGGTTTCATCACCTGTTGCCTGGCAATTGTGTCTTGCGGTGCAGTGTCCTCCCCTCTGAACGTCGCCAAACTGATTATCGCGAAACTGCCAAGAATCACCAGCGCAACGATGGCCATTATATAAATATGTGGATGTTTTCCTTTCATAATCGTTGCAAAGTTACACAAAATAGATTAAACTGCAACGCCATGCTTGCAAGATTCAAGATAGATTTTTAGTCTACTTAGACATCACTTAGCTTTCGGCTTGAAATGCAGTTTATACATCACGTGGAGCATGGCGTAGCGCGGCACTGTGTTGTACCATGTCTCGGTGCGTCCCTGCGCGTCGATCACTTTGCGCACATTCGAGAGCTTGCCGAGCAGGTCGAAGCCATCAGCCATGAGGATGAACTTGCCGAACGAGCGCTCAAGGCGAGCGTTCCACACGAGGTTATTGGTGTTCATCGAGGCATCGCTGTAGCTGTAGCGGCTGTAGAGCGTCAGGTCAGTGGAGAGGCGCAGACGCAACGGCAGTTCCACGGTGGCGTTCAAGCCATAGTCCACATCGGCGGTGTTGATTGTTTGGAAGTCGGCGCGCGGACTCTCGGCATGGAGATAGGCCACGCGGAACTTGGCACCGAAGGCATACTTGCCCAGGCTGTAGTCGATCGTCATCGTCTCGTTGGCAATCGCGGAGCGCACCGACGAGCGCGGACTCATGCCCGACATCTCCTCCACGGATGTGTAGTCGACGCTGTTCATGTAGCCAGCCTCGGTCTTTGTCGACAGCATCAGCCGCTTCTTCTTGTCCACGGTGCCGGTGAACTCGAACGATGCCCCGGCGTTCCAGTTGCCGTTGATGTTCTTGGGAGTGGTGTGCACTACGCCAGTCTGGCGGTTGTAGGTGACGCTCTGCCCGATGGCGTTGCGCATCACCTGCCAGTAGGCTTTGATGTTTATGTTTTGCTTGCAGTACCAGTCCTCGTCGTATTTACGAATGTTCTGATTGAATTCCACGCGGTGTATATCGGTATTCTTCAAGTTCGGGTTGCCGCTCCAAATGTTAAGTGGGTCGTCGGATGTGGTGTAGTCGAGAATGTCGGTCAGTTCGGGCTGCACTTTAGTCACCTTGTAAGTGAGTCGGCAATCGTCAGTACCTATATACAGCCTTGGCTCCCATGCCCACTGGCTGCGCGTGACAGTCTTGCTGAATGCTCCGCGCGTGTACTCTATGCGGTCGTGACGGAAGTTCAATCCTGGCTCCACGTAAGCATACATACCAAGGAACTTGAGTCGCAATGTCTGCCCCGTCAGATCGTAGCGGTTCTTGTAGATGCGTGAGTGGTAGGTGTTGTCGGCGTCGATGGCACGCTGCAGGGAGTCGCGTGTCGACGGCAGATAGCCAACACTGACATTACTGCCCGCTCCATACTCGGCATACTTGTCGAGGCGGAACAAGTCGCTGTTGTCCTTCTTGTATTCATGGGTATACTTCAGTCCGGCAAAGAACGAATATTTTTGGTTCACGTTGCCGCTGAACCAAAAACGAGCTTCCCATTCCGTCTTGAAGTCGGTAGCCCATTGGTCGTTATGCTTGTTGCGGAAGTCGCGTGTGCCGTCGTTGTAGGCAAGATCGTATATCGAGGAATTCCTGTGCTTGCTGCTGTTTATATGGTTGTCGGTCTGTATCTCTATACGATCGGGAGTTCTCGGTATATTGAAGAATGCCATACCGCTCACCTTGCCATCGTAGAAATGCCAACGGTTGAGCTGGCTGTTGCCAAGACGGTTCATCAAGGCGTCCTGTAGACGCTTGCTTGCAGGAGATGCAAATAAGGAATCGAGCGCGGCGCCACGATAGCTGTCGTTGGGGGCGACGGAGAAGTTTGCGCTTTGTGCCAATCCACTTGTGCGGTTGTTGTAATACACAAATTCAGGATAGATATAAAACGACGCTTTGTCGCCTCTTTGCTCTATAGTGTTGCTGCTTTTGACGAGCGTCATGCTGTTGCGCTCGTTGTTGCGGAGGCGTCCAAATGTGTTGCCGCCTTCGAGGAAACGCTCGCTCGACTGTATCTGCTCCTTGCTCACGCTGTTGTGCTCTACAGTGGTGTTGCCGTTTAGCAGGAATGTCTTGTCGGAGTTGGCAATCTGGTAGTCCAAGCCGAACGACCGCTGCGTGGTGAGTCCATCGGACTGTTGTGTGGGGTTCCATTCGCCGTTGGTACCCGGCGAGCGTGTGTCGTTGACATTGTTGAGGTTGGCGAACATACCTATTCTGGAAGCCTTGGTGTAGCGCAGGGCGAAGAGGCGTGTCATCCAGCGGTCGTGAGTGCCGTAGCCCAGGTCGGCATTGGCAAGCACGCCTTGCATATACTGACGCTTCAGGTTCACATCCATGACGAGCGGCAACTCGCCCTTTTGACTTTTGTCTCCCATGAGTGCAACCATCTCGTCCTTCTTCTCATACACCTTCAGCTTGTTCACTGTGTAGGCAGGCAGGTTCTGCAGGGCTACCGCTGGATTGCCCTTAAAGAAGTCGGTGCCGTTGACAAGCAGCGAACTGACAAAGCGTCCGTTCACCATGATTTGGTTTCCCTTCAACTGCGCGCCTGGCAGACGGCGTATAAGTTCGTCGAGCATGGATCCGTTGGACAGTTTGAAGGCATCGGCGTTGTAGACGATAGTGTCACCGTGCATCACCATCTTCACCTTGGATGCCGTTACGGTGACACCATCGAGATTCACTTCCTTTATCGTGTTTTTCTTCTTTAGGTGTATGCTGGGGATTGTGTAAAAACTTTCTCGTGAGCCAATATTAATATTGCACCTTGTGGAGTATTCCTCATAGCCATCGGCAGTCACTTTCACATTAACGGTTTTGTATTTTCGAGGAAATAAAAGAAATAGGTTAGAGACGCGGTTGTTGTTGAAACTGGTGGTCGTGCTTGTCGTTTTCTGACAGATGAGGCTGTCGCTATCGTCATAAAAAGAAACAGTCGCCTTGCCGACAATGCCTCCCGTGAAGTCGTCGTTCACAAGACACGACACCATAATCGTGTCACGGAAGTTTATATTCCTGGCTACTGACGAATCTACCGCAAACATTAGCATTATCACAGTAATTAATAGTTGTTTCAAGTGCATATGTTTTTAGATATAGTTTTAGTTGATTAGTATATGCAAATATACTAATAAAAAGTTTACATGTGGTATATAGACTTAGATAAATTTGTAAGCACAAATTAATTTAACACTTGCTAACTGAGCCATCGCCGTGCCTCATGCCAGTTGCGGCACCGATGCCGTCAATGGGTTCACGTAATGGTCTGTCCTCAACTTCCGTCCTCCTCCGTCATAAGTATAGGTTACCCGACTCCCGTCAAGGAAGTCGACTCTCAACGGCAAATTTAGGCAATTATACTCAATGCCGCAAATTCCGCGGTTCAAATCTTTCGTCAGGTTGCCGTTTTCATCGTATTCGTACTCCTTTTCCTCATCAGCCCCGTCAACGAACGTGAAGCAGTCCTTGTACACGGGGTCAATGACCGAGTCCTCCACCCTTACGACCTGGTTGCCGTCATAGGTGTACTTGAGATTGTCAATCTCGTCATAAGCGCAATCGTCTTCGCACATTATTTTCATTTTTCTTATATATGACATATTTTGCAAAGTTTCCATCAGTATCTTATACTTCCCCCTGTCAGCAAATCAAGGTATGAGTTGGATTTGCACGACATAAATAAAAGTAACAAGATGACGATGGCAAAGACCATAAGGAAGCCTCTGTTTCGCTTATTTTGAGAAATCATATACTATATAATTAGGGTCAGCTGCCATACTCTCAATTGCCCTCTCATATCTTTCACTGTATGGTCCCTGCTTAGCAGTTATGAAAATAATAAGTTGCATGAAATACATGAACTCGCGCGAGTATTGATGCGTCTCATTGCCAGCACAAGTCGGTCTTGGATCATAAACATCACATAACACAAATCTAAAATTTTCCTTTCTTTTACCTTTATAATATGTGATGCTCAAGCAATCATCGTCTGACTCTACATAAAATTTTTCTTTTCTTCTAAGCTTGAATATCTTTCCTGTCTTTGAAATGAAAAAGACATTAATGCATGATAATAAGAAATCCTCATCATCAAAACTGATCTTGGCTGGGTAGTAAACAAATTCCGAATCGTACGGAATATCATCCTTGATGTCCTTCCTGTTAACTTCCTGGCGTGCCAAGGAGTCGAGAATGAAAGATGCCTCTTTATTCTTCTTAACTGTAATGGTAAGATTGCTTAGATTTAAAGGATATAAAAAATAAACCTTAATAGAATCAATCCTTTGGCGGGCCATGGCTCCAAATATCTTATTCTGGTAGATACTTGAGCAATAGCCAATAAT
>DAIOUH010000126.1:0-3577 GCA_036751585.1 Prevotella sp.
TAACGGCGATGCCTATTCAGTAGGGTAGGGCGACAATATGTTTTTCCATGATTATTCTGGCAGTATCTTTTTCAAATTAGTACTCACTTGTCACCACAATTTACTACCTTTGTCATTGCTTTAATAATAAGAATGAATGACAGACCTGTCTCTCGAAACATATATAAACTCTCTGCCCATAGGCCAAGTGGCGCAAGAGGTCAATGACGCCTTGCGTGCACACTCAGCTGTCGTTGTCACCGCTCCACCAGGAGCAGGAAAATCAACGTTGCTTCCGCTGACCATCTACAAGTCATTGCCGCGTGGTCAAGGCAAGGTTATCCTGCTTGAGCCACGACGTGTCGCCGCCCGACAGATTGCTGAGCGCATGGCTCAGATGACTGGCACGGTCTTGGGCGACATGGTGGGCTATCGCGTGCGTTTCGAGAGCAAAGTATCGGCTAACACTGGTGTGGAGGTTCTCACTGAGGGAATATTGACCAGAATGATGGTGGGCGATCCGACGCTTGACGGAATATCCACCATTATCTTTGACGAGTTTCACGAGCGCGGCATCAACACCGACACCGCCCTCGCCCTCGCGCTGGAGACCCAGCGCGTCATTCGTCCAGACTTGAAGATTGTCATCATGTCGGCTACAATAGATGCCACGGCCATTTGCCAAGCGCTCAAGGCACCGCTCATAGAGAGCAAAGGCAGAATGTATGATGTGGAAGTGACGTATGGCGACGAGGCTACGGTTTACAACTGCGCTGAGGTCGTCGCAGCCACGGTATGCAAGGCTTGGAGAGAGACCAAAGGCAGCATTCTCGCCTTCTTGCCAGGCGAGGGCGAGATAGCCAAGTGCGCAGAGATGCTCGAAAATGCCTTTCCGCCATCCACCGTGCTCTATCCGCTATACGGTCGCCTTTCGAGCAAGGAGCAGCGCGCGGCGATAGCCCCTCCACACGACGGCGAACGCAAGATAGTGCTTGCCACGCCAATAGCCGAGACGTCCATCACGATTGAGGGCGTCACGGTGGTCGTAGACTCTGGGTCCTGCCGCAGAATGGTATACGACCCTCGCAGTGCCCTTGAGCATCTGGAGACGGTTCGCATATCCATGGACATGGCGCGCCAGCGCATGGGCAGGGCTGGACGTGTCTCTGCCGGACGTTGCTATCGCCTCTGGAGCAAAGCCACGGAAGCACAGATGCAAGAGTGCAGGGAGCCGGAAATCGCGACTGCTGACCTCACGTCGCTTGTCCTCGACGTGGCGGCATGGGGTGGCGGCGAGATAGAGAAATTGCCATGGCTGACTCCCCCGCCAACAAGCAACGTGCGTAGGGCCGAGGAATTGCTGTTGAGCCTTGGGGCAATAGATGGCAGGCACCGCGTCACGCCGCATGGTGAGGCTCTTGCCAAACTGCCATGCCACCCACGAATAGCGCAGATGCTCATCAAGGCAGAAGGCAACACCCAAAAGGCGTTGGCGACAGACATAGCCGCATTGCTTGAAGAGCGCGACCCATTGTCCAAAGACAACGACGCTGACATCAATATTCGCATAGCAGAATTGAGGAAAGCCAGACAAAGGCGGACGCTTGGCAAGTGGAGACACATAGCCATGATAGCCGAGCAGTACAGGCGCATGATTGGCGCAAGAGAGGACAATCGCGACATCGACCCATGCGACACCGGAATGCTTATAGCCACGGCATTCCCTGAGCGTGTCGCGATGCTGCAACAGGATGGCACCTATAAACTCGCCAATGGCGAGCGTGCCAACCTTGACCCCACGGACAGCCTGCACGCCTACGACCTGCTTGCCATAGCCACGGCAGACCGCAAGATATTCCTTGCCTCGCCTGTCGACAAGGATGGGCTAAGTCATCTCACGAAAGTCTGTGAGCGAGTGGCGTGGGACGACAAGTCGGGACGTGTCACGGCAATGCGCGAGTGGCGTGTAGGACGCATCGTGCTGTCTGCCAAGCCCATGGAGAGCGTCTCGCACGATGAGGCTGAAAATATCGTGATTCAGGTAATAAAAGCCGAGGGGCGCAGCCTTCTCAACCTCTCCGACACCTTCCTGCGCTTGCAGCAACGTGTCGTCACCTGTGCTGCATGGCACCCTGAGCTTGATTTGCCAGACGTAACCACCGATGGCTTGCTCGAAAGAGCCGATGAATGGTTGCCCATGTATTCAGGAGGGGCCATTACCGCGGCAGGACTGAGGAAGATAGACATGGCGGCGGTGCTTTGGGCGCAACTGTCTTACGAGCAGCAGAATGAGGTTGACCACATAGCCCCATCGCACGTCACCATGCCCACAGGCAGCCACATCAGGATAGACTACCGTGAGGCGAGCGATGCCCCCGTGGTGAGCGTCAGGTTGCAAGAGTGTTTTGGCATGACTGACACGCCTCGCGTAGACAATGGCAAGCGTCCATTGCTCATGGAGCTGCTCTCGCCTGGATTCAAGCCCGTGCAGCTGACCAAGGACTTGCGCAGCTTCTGGAGCGATGCCTATTTCGAGGTGCGCAAGGAGTTGAGGCGCCGTTATCCCAAGCACTATTGGCCAGACAACCCGCTGGAGGCGCAAGCCGTAAGGGGTGTGAAACGGAAAGGCTGACGCTTAGTCCTTCGCAAATCTTGACGTGTCCACATCTTCGTGTTTCTTTGTCTTGTAGCCACCGAAACGATAGGTGAGAGACAAGCCGAAAGTACGTCCCTTGTGCAACTCGTTGATGACATGCTGGCCTTTGAACGTGTCGTGCAGATAGCTATTGGCGGTCTTGAAGATGTCGTTGCAGTAGGCTTTCAAGGTCAGACGGTCTCCTTTCAGCGGTTTCCACGTCATGGCTGCGTTGAGATAGCCTGATGTCGGGATGTCTATCACTCCTCTGGTTTCAGGCGAATGGACGAAAGCGTCAAGGTTCAGCAGCCAATGTTTGCCGAGAAGAAACGTTCCGTTCCATGTGGCTTGGCAGAACCATTTGCCCCTATTGAACGGGATGTCATAGAATCGCGAGTTTTTATCACCCTCATAGACACCTATGAACGTCAACCTGTTTCTCCACCAATTGCCGACATTGACAGGAGCGGAGAGTATAAAGCCTGCTTGACTGCTGTAATCGAAATTCAAGAATTTGTATTCCATGGATTTCTCCGTTGGGCTCTGATAAGGCAGTTGCTCGAAAGCGTCTTTCTGGTAATTCATGAACAGCGTGGTCACATACCTGCTGTGCAGGATATAGGTGAGCGACAGGCCATAATTGCTTGCCGGCTTCAAGTCTGGATTGCCCACGATCTTGGCATATCCGCCAAACGAGTAGGTGGTAAAGTCTTTCACCGACCAATAGGTGGGGTAACTTCTGTTGCTGCCAAGGTTGAACTTGAGAATATGCCCAGATGTGGGTATGTATGTCATCGACAGCGTGGGGAAGAGGTTCCACTCGTTCCATATTGACGTGTGATAATACACATCCATCAACGAAGCCTCCATCGTGAGCTTCCTTCCGAAACTCGTGCTCGCTCCTACATAAAAGCCTACTTGGTCTTCCGTCTGAGCTGAATTGTTACCCGAACCACTGCCAAC
>DAIOUH010000126.1:3677-7451 GCA_036751585.1 Prevotella sp.
GTGTTGTGTTTCAACTGGATATTGATGACCTGACCTTTCACTTGATACCGCGCTGGCGCGGAATAGAGCACCTCCGCGCTGGCTATACGGCTTGTCGGTATAGACTTCAGCAAAGCATATACTTGCTCGCTGTTCATGGTGGTTGCCTTGCCGTCTATAATCAGTGTCACGTCCTGGGCGTTGAGTTTCAATGTCTCGTTTTCCTCGCTCACTCCTGGCAACAGCTTGATGGCCTCGTAAGCGTTGTCAGCAGGATGCTCCTTGATGAGTTGCGGAAGGTCATATACCAGTGCCGCACCATTCACCTTCACTATTGGCTTTTTACCTTTCACCATTACTTCGGGAAGTGAATGTATTATGCTGTCCATTTTTAAAGAATCTGATTGAGACACAGTCTCATGTCCATTCATCGTGACGTTGCCGCTTTGCGCCACGCTTGCAAGGCTTATGGCCATGCAAGCACTTGTTATCAACAATCTTTTTCTCATGTTTCGCTTTCTTTTTAGAAATCGTCTTTGTTAAAAAGAACATCATCATGCCCTTTTTCTTACTGCAAAATTACAGCCACCAAGCGACACAAACAAACAGATAAGATTACCAAGTCTTACCAGAAGTGTTATTTAGTCTTATCAAATCGTATTTTGTAAGCACAAAAACATCCAACATATCATATTTTTATATAACTTCACAGCGTAAAATTAATCGCATAAGAATGAAGTTACCTCTTAAACACATTGTTATTCTTGTCATCGCCGCGCTGGTATGCATCTTCGCCTATCAAGCCTATTGGCTCACGGGATTGTATAAATCGCAATGTGCCTCCATGAACGGTAAAATTCACGAGATGATGGAGACAAGTCATTTCGAGGAGATGCGAACACGAATAGAAAGGCTCCATGGTGGCAACAACCATAAAAAGGAAATCATTACTTCTACTCCTTATACATATCACGAGGGAAAAAGCCCGCGCCAACTTGACACTTTGAAGATTGACGAGAAAAGTCAGCGAAAGTATATGGGCAAGGAGAAAAACACACAGCAAGAAACTCTCAGGCTCATGATTACGGGCAAGTTGACGACATTGATGCAGCAAGCCCTGTTCAGCAAACTCAACGACTTGACGCAACCTGACATACAAGTTTATGACAGTGCCTTGAAAGCGAGAATGATTTCCGATAGCTTGTTGTTGTCGCATGATGGCAGACCTGTGCCTCACCAAGTGCGTTTCATAAAGGGAAAGAAGGTGCTGGCGCAAGTAGCTTCGCCCAAAAGCTACGTTCCGTCTTCGGATGCCAGACAATATGAATATGTGGTTTACAATGAGGGAGAGCCCAATGAGGAAAAATATGTACTTGTTATCGAACCAACCACAAAGGCGGTCCTCGGACAAATGGCAGGTATTCTTGCCACGTCGCTTTTCATCATGCTCATCCTCGGCTTTGCATTCTGGTACCTCATTCATACGATGCTAAAGCAGAAGACACTCGATGAAATGAAGAGCGACTTCACAAATAACATAACGCATGAGCTGAAGACTCCCATTGCCGTGGCATACGCAGCCAACGACGCCTTGCTAAACTACGGCATGCTCAGTAACCCCGACAAGGCGAGAAACTATCTCACCATGGCCCAAGAACAACTGCAAAGGCTCAGTGGCATGGTGGAACAAATCTTGTCCATGAGCATGGAGAGACGCAAAACCATGCAACTCAATATCGTGGATGTGCCAATAAAGGATGTTGTCGAGCCTTTGATGGTTCAGCACAAGCTGAAAGCCGGAAAGAAGGTGGTGTTCTCACTGTCGGTTGAACCAAACGACTTGTCGGTACGTGCCGACCGCATGCACTTGTCAAACATATTGAGCAATCTCATCGACAATGCCATTAAATATTCGGGTGACAGCGTGAGGATAAGCATAACCGCCTCTGTATACGATGACACTAACGCGCGAGGAAATGGAGACAGTCGAGTGGTGGCATTGTCGGTGAAAGACGACGGCATAGGCATAGCCCACGAAAAATTGCCATACGTCTTCGACAAGTTTTATCGAGTGACGAATGGCAATAAGTATACTGTCAAGGGGTATGGCCTTGGCCTTTTCTATGTGAAGAGCCTTATGGAGAAAATGGGAGGCTCCGTGACAGTGAAAAGCGAAATCGGGAAAGGGTCTTGCTTTACATTGATGTTCCCATGCTGAGATTAGAAAATGTTTTCTCTGTCACTATACAAAAAATAAGATGATGAATTATAAAAATAATGTGCTTTTGGTAGAAGACGAGGCATCATTAGCCATGATTCTTAGCGACACCTTGGAGGCACAGGGCTTCGAGATGCGCTTGGCGCGCGATGGCGAAGAAGGGCTAAGAATGTTTCAGGAGCAAAAGCCCGACGTGCTGGTGACAGACGTGATGATGCCAAAAATGGACGGCTTTGAGATGGTGCGCAACATACGAAAGTTTGACAAAGGCACACCCGTGCTATTCCTCACGGCTCGTTCTGCCGTCAACGACGTGGTGGAAGGGTTTGAACTTGGAGGCAACGATTACTTGAAGAAACCGTTTGCCATACAGGAACTTATCGTCCGCATCAAGTCACTATGCCGCAGGGCGCAACTGGAAACAAGCGACGACGCGCCAATTGCTGACAACCCATCTGGCAACACGGGCAATACCGCCGACCGTCAGATAGGCACAGGATCGGATTCGTGCCTGTCGATTGGGCGTTATTGCCTAAATCCTGTAGAGCAGACACTATCAATTGACGGTAAAACCACTGAGCTTTCTCACCGCGAGGCTGAGATATTGCGGATGCTTGCGGAAAACCGCAATGACGTGGTGGAGAGCAAGGACATCCTCCTCAGGCTATGGGGCGACGACAGCTTTTTCAACTCACGCAGCCTCCATGTCTTCATTACCAAGCTACGCCATAAGTTGGCGGAAGACGACAACGTGCGCATTATCAACATACGCGGCATAGGCTATAAGATGATTATGCCCATGCCGCGTATTTAGCTTTGCTGGTTTAATTTACAACGATAACAGTTTATAGTCTTGATGATACCGCCCTGACAAGGAAATCAAAGTTATGTTGAACAATCTCGTTGCCGTGTTCCACTCCCTTCGAGGAATTTATCGCGGCGTCTGGGAGTAAGCCCTGGCTTATCAGACAATTCTGAACCTCCGGAATAACGGAAAGCACGAAGTTCAATGCCTGGTTTCGTGACCATTTCTGGTTATAATACGGATTGCGCTCGTCTTTCACGCAAAAAGCACCGTCGGGGAGTATCTGCAGATCCTCTGTGCTTTTCTCTGGCACATAAAGCACAATATTCTCCTGGTCGGCAGGCAACTGGAAGTCTTTCTCCACGTCCTCACTGGCTGGTAGATGTTTAAGCAGGAATCCTCTCAGCTCTGCCGCATCGGCGAAATAGAACAGATGGGTATTCTTCGACTCCTTTATCATATCGTCGTATGCCTTCTGTAGGTTCTTATGCCCTTCGTAGTCTTCTGCCATGTCATCGAACATGGTAAGGTCATTGCTCCATGAACTACCTCCGTTGAGATGCCATGCGCCATCGTATTCCACAAATGCCGCCACGATACCCTTGCGCTGATAGCACTCGTCTTCCGGATCGTTCAGCTCCCTTGCCGTCACGGTGAAGGTCTCGCCGCTAATGTCCTTGAATGTCATGCTGCGGTCATCGTTAATATTCTCTATCTTGTACATCCTATAGTCCATCAGACGCTGGTTCTCCACTTTATCAGCAGCCTCATC
>DAIOUH010000127.1:0-7441 GCA_036751585.1 Prevotella sp.
AGAACACCGTGTTTATGTTGAGTCGTTGCAGCGTGTCGAGCATCTGCTCGTACCATGCCTTTTGCGCTGCCTCAGTGAAGCGGCGGCGAGGCCAGTCGATGCCGCCTATAGTGGCGACCCACACGGCGCGCGCCTCCTTGCCAGGCATGACGAAATGTTGCGGCTTGGCTGTGGTGCCCTGCGATAGGGTCTTGTCGTTGTTCCTGTTGTTGTCTTTTATGGTTTTCTTGGTCGTGCCGCACGAAGCCATCACCATGATTATCGTTGCGAGCGCCATGCCAAGAAAGGCTGAGTTCCTTTTCATTATATATATAATAATATGTGTCTATCTATTGCTTGTTTGCCTCCGCGAAGGCGGAATGTCTTTTTTGTTGACACAAAGGTAGTGAGTTATATTGAAAACGTGGATAGTATAAGGCAAAAGATATTTAACGTTTTAGCAAAGTTAAAACGTTATTATTATAAATATGTGGTATCGTGTGCGCAGCGTGCCAAGGATTCTTTTATTATTATGATTTCGTGTTTCCTCTTAATGCCTTGTGCCATAGGGTGTTTCGCTCGGATACGCTCAGAGTTTGTAAAAAAATAACAAATTTGTAGCATAAAGCTATTGCCGTTCTGATAATTTTATCCTACCTTTGCAAAAGTAATAAATGCGCACAAAAGAATTGCGCAAACGAAACAATAAAGACGCTAAACCGAAATGCATATGAAATAACAAGCTTTCAGATTGCGCTTTGACGAACAGAAATTTATATTAATACTTAAACCCAATCAAAACAATGAGACATTATGCCTATTTCTTGGCTACCTGCCTTGCGCTTATCTCGTTGGTCTGCTCCTGTGCCATGGACGACAAGGCCGATGAAGCAACGCCGAGACTGCGTGTGAGCCAAAAGTCGTTGTCTGTCGTGAAGACAGGAAAACTCAAGGATGGCACCGCCGCGACATTCCAAGTCGCCGCCAACAAGGGCTATCGCATCACCAGCGATGCCGAGTGGCTCACAGTGGACAAGCCCGAGGGCGTCGGGCTCGTGGACGTGGCTGTGGTTTGCCAGGAAAACAATTCCGGTGCTGAGCGCTCAGCCAGCCTTTACGTAACTGCCGATGGTGGCCTTAAAGACACGGTGCTCGTGAGCCAAAACCTTTTCGACCCAGACGAGGAACTTAAACATCGCACGTTCTATTCCGAAGACTTCTCGTGGACAGAGCCCATCGCCGCCGCCAATGGCCTGAAAGACCCAGTGGGCGATCCCGACAATGGTTACACGCGCATGGAGGTCACCAAGCCAGCCGTGGCCGACGCATGGGCCGCCTGTGGCCTGACCGACTGGTACAAGACGGTGGTGAACCCCAATGGCGCCAACAAGATAAACATCCAGAACGGCTACCTCTGCTTCAACTCAAACGGCACGTTCAACACGGGCGTCATCCTGCCAGCCTTCACCGGCATCTCCGACGACGAGACGGCAAACGCCACGCTTACCTTCCAGGCCGTGCCAAACATCGGCTCGAAAGGCGCCGACAACGTGCCACTAACCGTGGAGATAATATCCGGCTCGGGCTCCCTCTCCGACGCTTCCGACTTGCAGTCGATCACGGTGGACATCACCAAGGAAACCACATGGGCCACGCAGACGTTCAGCCTCTACGGAATAGACTCCACCACGCGCATCGCCATCCACACCGCCGCGCCGGCAGGACAGAAGTATTGCCGCTGGTATTTGGACAACATCTTGGTGAAAGAGTAATCCTTGAACCTTTTTTATTACATCTCTTTTTTCAGAACAAGAAACCATTAATAAATAATGAATCTAAATCAATATTCCCCCCGTCTTGCGGTTCTCTCCGTCTTGATGGGCAGCTCGTTGGCCCTTTGGGCTGGCACGCCGGTCAAGATCACCGGCAGCGTGAAAGACACTAATGGCGAGCCCCTCGTGGGCGCGACAGTGGCAGTGCCAGGCTCCTCCACGGGTGCCGTGACCGACATTGACGGCAAGTTCACGCTGACCGCCGACCCCGATCGCGAGCTCACCGTGAGCTACGTGGGCTATACCTCGCAGAAAGTGAAGCCGGGCAAGAACCTCGTGCTCAACATAGTGCTCAGCACCGACCAGCAGACCCTGAAAGACGTGGTGGTTGTGGGATATGGCACGTTGGACAAGAAGCGTGTCACCTCTTCCATAACTTCCATCAAGGGCTCCGACCTCGTCAATGGCCTTGGCGGAGCCACCATAGCCACGGCATTGCAAGGCAAGGTGAGCGGCCTCACCATCTCGGGCTCGTCGTCGCCAAACTCATCCAACGGCTACCAGCTGCGCGGTGTGGCATCCATCAACGCCGGCAAGGGCCCCCTCGTGGTCATCGACGGCGTGCCGGGTGGTGACCTCAGAATGATAAACCAGGAGGACGTGCAGAGCATCGACGTGCTGAAAGACGCCTCGGCAGGCGCCATCTACGGCACGCGCGCCGCGGCGGGTGTCATCCTCGTCACCACCAAGCAGGCCAAGGAAGGCAAGGTGCGCGCCACGTGGACCACGGAGCTGTCCACGGAGACAGTGAGGAAGAGCCTCGACATACTATCGTCGAAAGACTATATGGCCTATGGCATCGGCCAAGACTATGGCTACGACACCGACTGGTATCGCCAGCTCGTGAACGACCGCCAGCTCTCGCAGCGACACGTGCTCTCGCTCTCGGGAGGCTCGAAGAACCTGCAGATTTACTCTTCGCTGATGTACTCCGACCAGAAGGGTATCGTCATAGGTGACGGCAGAACCGACTATTCCGGCCGAATGAACGCCAAGTACAAGATGATGGACGGCAAGGTGGAGATGATGTTCAAGGCTCAGTATCGCCAAGCCGACCGCGACCGTCGCAACGGCACGAGCAGCTTCGAGCAGGTTATCTCGCTCAACCCGACCATACCATTGATGGATCCCACCAACCCCAAGAACTACAACACCACCGTGGGCATTGGCGGAACGACCCACAACCCCGTGGCCGACATAGAACTGAAAGACTATAAGGGCACCGACAAGTGGTTGCAGGCAGACGCCACGCTCAAGATAAACATCTGGGACGGACTCGCCGTGCAGGGCACGATGGGCATAGACCACCGCGACTACCAGCTCACGCAATATTATCACCAAAACCACCAAAGCATGGTCGAGTCTAACAAGCGCGGCCAAGGCACCCACACGTTCAACAAGACCGACAACAAGAGTTTCGAGGCATACGCGTCGTATCTCCACGACTTCGACCAGCATCGCGTGGACGCCGTGTTGGGATGGAGCTTCTATGAGACGGGCGGCGAGGCGTTCTCTATGACCAACGCCAACTTCACCGTCGACGGCATCGGCCCTTGGGACATGTCGTCGGGCACTGACCTCAGCGACGGCTTGGCATCCATGTCGTCGAGCAAGGATCCACGCGAGAGGCTGATGTCGTTCTTCACGCGCGTCAACTACGACTATGCCGACCGCTACATGGCCACGGCTTCCTTCCGTCGCGAGGGCAGTTCAAAGTTCGGTCCCAACAACCGCTGGGGTAACTTCTGGGCTCTGTCGGCCGGATGGCGCATCTCCAAGGAAGACTTCATGAAATCGTTGCCATGGGTCAACGACCTCAAGCTCCGCGTGGGCTATGGCGTGACCGGTAACAACGACTTCGGCTCGGGCTACACCGTGCGCACATACAAGAGCAACGACATGTGGCCTACCAATGGCGTATGGCAACCAGGCTACGGATCAGCCAAGAACTACAACCCCGACCTGAAGTGGGAGGAGAAGAAAGAGTGGGACTTCGGTCTCGACTTCAGCCTCTTGAACAACAGAATCTCGGGTAAGTTCGACTATTACATCCGTCGCGTCGACGACATGCTCTTCGAGGTTCCCGCGCCGACACCTCCAAAGGTCTACACCACCATCATGGACAACGTGGGCTCGCTCACCAACAAGGGTTGGGAGTTTGAGTTGACCGGACAAATCGTGAAGAGCAAGGACTTCAACTATTCCTCAACCGTCCGCCTGTCGCACAACTCGTCGAAGATAGACAACCTCGGCGACACCAACTCTTACCTCTACGGCGGCTCGTTCCCAGCGTCAATGGGCTATGCCACGAAGCTCGTGAACGGCTCAAAGATAGGCCAGTTCTGGCTCTTCAAGTATGCCGGGCTCGACGAGAACGGCAAGTGGCTCATCTACGACAAGGACAACAACGTGGTGCCGGCGAAGGATGGCACAAAGCTCAACACCATCGATGCCAACAAGCACTATGTGGGCAACGCCATACCAAAGCTCATAGCCTCGTGGGACCACACGTTCTCATACAAGCAGTTTGACCTCGGCATCTACTTGCGCGCTTGGCTCGACTTTGATGTCTTCTCGCAGCCTAACCTCTACTATGGACTGAAAAACTCCACCGACGACAACGTGCTCCGCGTGGCCTATACCAACAACAAGGAGATAGACGACACGCGCATCCTCACCGACTATTTCCTCTCCGATGGCTCGTTCCTGAAGATTGACGCCGTGACCTTGGGTTATACGTTGAACTTGTCGAAGTGGACCAAGTACCTCCAGCAGGCACGTGTCTATTTCACCGTGCGCGACCTCGCCAGGATTACCAAGTACCAGGGCTACAACCCCGAGGTCTCCATCAATGGGCTTGAGCCTGGATTCGAGTACTTGCGCTCCACCTCGTCGCTCTATCCGCAGACCATCCACTGGACAGTGGGCGTGCAGCTCAATTTCTAAGCATCAGCAAGAACGCAAAAAGACATCGACGCAAATCAATATGCATTTAATATCATGAATTTAAGAAACATCATCATAGCGGCGGCTGGAACGCTCGCCTTCACAGCGTGCGACCTCGACGAGAAGTTCTATTCGTCGGTCACACCCGACACTTTCTACACGCAGCCAGAGAACACTTACGCCGTGCTCTCACGCCCGTTCACCCATTGGAAATGGTATCTTGGCAACGACCGCTGGTACCTGCAAGAGCTCACCACCGACGAGATGGCGTGCCCGGCTCAGGGCAAGGACTTCTACAACAATGGCGAGTATGTGCGCCTGCACGAGTTCACATGGGCTCCCACCGACCGTTTCATCGTGAACACCTATGATGGCACCACGGGCGGCATAGCCCGCGCGCTTGAGGCTTACGATGACCTGTCGAAGGTTGATTATGGCAAGCTGGGCATGAGCGAGGCAGACCGTGACGACCAGCTCAGTCAGCTCAACGCCATCATAGCGTGGTTCTACATGCGTGGACTCGACTATTTCGGGGGAATGCCGATATACAACTCCAACAGCGACCCAGTGGTGGGACGCTCCACCGACAAGGAGACGTTTGAGCACATAGAGAAGCTCCTCAAGGATGCCATACCAAAGCTGAAACAGAAGAAGGCCCTCGGCGCGTCGGAAGACGGATACATCAGCCAGGCGGCTGCCGCCACGATGCTCGCAGAGCTCTACTTCAACGCCGAGAGCTATGTCAAGGAAGACCATTACTCTGAGTGCGCCAAACTCTGCCAGGACATCATCAACGGCGTTTACGGCCCTTATCAGCTCGACAGCAAGTGGTCTGGCCCATTCTGCTTCGACAACGACAAGAGTCCTGAGGCCATTTGGAACGTGCCTTCGCAGAACGCGAAATTGGAGTTCAACTGGTACTATCGCTATTTCTACCACACAAACTCGCCAAAGTATTTCAACACCACGTTCCCAGCGTCCATCTACAACGGCTTTGGACTCTCGCCATCGCGCGAGGACGCCAAGACAGCCTATACCGATGCCGACTTCAAGCTCGGAAGGCCATACGCCAAGTTCAACGACAAGGACCTCCGCAAGCAGCCTTACGTGTATCAAGGCGACGGCAAGTATAAGGGAATGTTCCTCGTGGGCGACCAAATCAATCCCTCCACGGGCGAGAAGACGCTTGGCAACCGCAGCCACTCCGGTCAGCTCATCTCCTTTGTGGATTACATCAACGCCGATGGCAAGGGCTCGACAATGCTCAATGGCGAGGAGAACTCCATGATTCGCCTGGTCAAGCTCCCAATCCCCGACAACAACGACATCAACAGGCTTTGGGACCCAGACTTCCCTGCCATGAGGCTCACCGAGGTCTATTACATGCTTGCCGAGTGCAAGTGGCGCTCTGGCGACGGCGCGGGTGCCGCACAGCTCATAAACACCGTGCGCAAGCGCAACTTCACCAATGGCTTGGACCCGAACCCTGTGCCCGACAACTTTGACAAGTATCGTCTCGCCGACGAGTGGATGATTGAGTTCCTCGGTGAGGGAAGGCGACGCACGGATCTCATCCGTCTCGGTCTCTTCACCACGGAGAACTGGTGGGTGCACAAGGCTACCAACGACGACACCAAGAAGCGTTTCCCGATTCCTTCGTCAGCCATTCAAGCCAATCCGCTCTTGGAGCAGAACCCAGGCTACGATGGAAAATAAGCAGCAACCAATATCATACAAAACTAAGACAGAATCATGAAAAACCTTTTCAAGACCATAAACCTGGTCACCGTCATGGCGTTGCTGTTTATCGGCACGTCGTGTGGCGAGGAGAAAATAGCCGTGCGCAATGTCCCCGCAGGCACCCAGCTCACCATAACGCCAAACAAGGGCATGAACCTCGTGGGACGTGTCACGGTGGATGGCAAGCCACGCCAAGGCGTGGTGGTGAGCGATGGCAACAACGTCACCACTACCGACAAAGACGGCGTGTACCAGATGAAGACGGCGAAGACGGAATACGTCTTCGTGTCGATGCCGGAGGATTGCCAGATAGACCAATCGAAGTCGGTGCCGCAGTTCTTCAAGAAGATAGAGATCAAGAAGGACGAGGCCATACAGCGCGACTTCGAGTTGAAGTCGAAGAGCGTTGACGACGCTTTCTCCCTCGTGGCATTGGCCGACTTGCAGGTGGGCACCGCCAACGACCTTGAGCTCTGCGACCCTCTTATGACCAAGATAGCCGACTACACCAAGACCATCAAGGGCACTGTCCTTGGCATCAGCCTGGGCGACCTCTCTTGGAACAACACTTCGGTATACGATGATTACAAGAAGATCGTGAGCAAACTCAACATGCCCGTGTTCTCCGTTATCGGCAATCACGACCACAACGAGAACATACGCAATGACTCGCTTGCCGCACAGGAATACCGCGACGCCATGGGGCCAACCTACTATAGCGCAAACATCGGCAAGTGGCATCTCGTGGTGCTCGACGACGTGCTCTACAGTGGAGCCAGCGGCCGCAATGATTATACTGGCAAGATCACTGACCGCCAGCTTGAATGGTTGCGCAATGACTTGAGCCACGTGTCGAAGGACAAGAGCATCCTCGTGGCCTTGCACATCCCCACGTTGAGGCGCAACTCCGGCACGAAGCTCTCAAACCGCGAAGCCCTTTATGA
>DAIOUH010000128.1:0-7357 GCA_036751585.1 Prevotella sp.
GCGGCACGAGGCGGTAGAAGCTCGCGTCGGTGCCCCACGCAAGCCGCCTGAGCTCATCGGTATATACTCTGTTCTTTGGTATGAAGTGTTTTATGTCTTTTAGGAATGAAGTATAGTCTTTGGTCATTTTCTTGTCATTATGAAACTACGGTCTGTATTTTTTCGCAAACTTACATAAAAAAAGCGAATTACACACCGGTTTTCATAAAAAAAGCATCGGCTTCCCACGGAAATGCCGATGCCTTGTAAAGTTATCAACATATATTTCACGATGCTACGGCGGAACTTCTTGGCTATGTTAGCGATGACTTTTTTCGGAAAGTCCTGAGGCGGTCATGACCTTAACGAAATCGCTTTTCTGTATCTTACGCTTCTTGCCATTGAGGGTAAGCGCCAGTTCCTCTGTGTCTTCGGGCATAACAATCTTGGTGCAAAGAAGGTCGTATGCTGGGGTGAAACCTGTTTCGTCTTCCGTTAATTAGGGTTCGCTAATTACACCCGAAGAGGTATAACTTATAGCAAGCTTTAACTAATTATACCTCTTCGGGTGCATTATTTGGTGTTTCTAAGTTTCTTTCACTCCACAATTATATAGTCGTCATCGCCATTGGTCTGCGACTGCTTTCTCGGCTTAGGCAGCTGTTTCAGTTTGCCGTCCTTGTCGAATAGGCCATAGGTGGTGCGGAGCACGCTGAACTCGGTGCGGCGGTTGAGCTGGTTGCATATCTCTTGACGCTTGGCATCGCCCAACGCCTTGATGAATTGCTCGGTGAGCACGTCGCCCTCCTTGAGCCACGAATATCTGGCTGCAAGACGGCGGTTGACCTTCCTCGGCCTCTCCTTGCCATAGCCCACGGGCGTGAGCCTATCGGCGGCAATGCCGTGGGCGATGAGATAGCGTATGACCGACTCGGCGCGACGTTGCGACAAGCCCTTGTTGTATACCGCGGAACCCACATAGTCGGTATGCGCGGCCAGTTCTATGGTCACGTTGGGATTGTCTTTCAGGATGTTCACGAGTTGGTCGAGCGCCACCTTGGAACTGTCGCGCAGCGTGGCCTTGTCGAAATCGTAGAAGATGTTGTCTATCAGCACGGGAGCCGAGATGTTGGCAAGCGCGAACTGCAACGTGGTGTCGCGCGACTCCTTTGGGTTGGCAAGTGCCTTGATTTCCTCCTTGTGGTTGAGGAAGCCCTTGCATGCCGCAAGGAAGAGGTAGCTCACCCCGGGCGACATGACCTTAGTGAACGAGCCGTCGCTCTTGAGCGTCAGCTTCTCGTTGGTGCCGTCGTCACCTACGCAATAGACTTGCGCCTGTGGCAGTTCATAACCGTCAATCTCATAGACCCAACCCTTCACCGTCTGCTCTATCTCCGGATTGACAAACGAATAAAGATGATCCCAGCCGCGCGCGTCACCACGGTTGCTTGAGAAGACCCCGCGGTTGTGAACGCCCTCAAAGGTCATGCCGAAGTCATCGCCAGCCGAGTTGAGCGGATAGCCAGGGTGCGAGAGCGTAGTCTTGCCGTGCTTATCGGTATGGGCTATGAAAATGTCGTAGCCACCGAGCCCGGGATGTCCAGTGCTTGAGAAATAGAGGTCACCGTTTGGCCTGAACGTCGGGAAAGCCTCGTCGCCAGCCGTGTTTACCGGACTGCCGAGATTCTCCACGCCACCCAAGCCGTGGCCAGTGATGCGCACTCGCCAGATGTCGAGGCCGCCCATGCCGCCCGGCATGTCGCTCGTGAAATAGAGCCACTCGCCATCGGGCGACACGGCAGGATGGGCAAAACTGGAAAGGGTGTCGCGCGAGATTTCCACCTCCGAGGGTTTGCCCCACGACGCGTCGGCACGACTTGATGTCATTATCTTGGCGTAGCGTGGCGACGATGGATCGGTGACACACCGCGTCAAGTACATCTCCCTGCCGTCGGGCGAGAAGCAACACGCGCCCTCATCATAGGCGCTGTTCACCCCCGTCACCGCCATGGGCTTGGTCCATTTGCCCTTGTCGTCTTTGGTGGAATAGAATATGTCACCGGGCTTCATGCCCGTGATGCCGCTGAGGTCATCACCCTCAGCCTCCTTTCGCGTCGAGGTGAAGTATAGCTCGTCGGCATTGTCGCCGAGGAGCATCGGCGAATAGTCGGCGCGGCGGCCATTGAGCTCGTCGAGACGCTTCACCGTGTAGCGGCTGCCCACCTGCTTTATCTCCGGCGCGTGCCGTGCCGCCTCAAGTCCCATAGTTGCCATGTCGTTGCCCGGCATGGAGTCTACCGCGACCTGAAACTCAGCCACCGCCTCCTTGTAGTTGCCGTTTTTCATGAGCAGCTGAGCCAAGGCGAGATGATCCGCACCACGGTCAGCCTTGTAGCGTATGGCGTTGCGATAAGCCACTATCGCCTTGCCCGTCTGCAAGCTCTTGGCGTAGCAGAAGGCCATGCGGCGGGCTATCGCGCCACGGGTTTGCCGCTCCTTTGGCGGAGTCTTCTGGTAGGCCTGCTTGAAGTCGGCGGCGGCATCGAAATACTCACCCAGGGCAAGTTCTTTCTCACCCTGTTTCATATACTTGTCGGCTCCGCACGACGCAAGGAAGAGCACGACAAGGCAGACCACCGTTATGACTCTCGGCTTCAACTGTTCTTCACCTTGATAATCTTTGTCTTTGGCAGTTCTTTGTTGCGCAGGTTGACACGCGTCACCACGGCTTGCGCGAGGTTCAGGAACGCCTGTCCCGTCATGCTGTCGGCATTGGTCGCGGCAGGCTTGCCCGCGTCGCCACTGTCGCAGATGCCCTGTACGAGAGGTATTTGCGCGAGCAAAGGCACGCCCATCTCCTTGGCGAGGTTCTTGCAGCCTTCCTTGCCGAAGATGTAATATTTGTTCTCAGGCAGTTCCTTCGGCGTGAACCACGCCATGTTTTCCACCAATCCGAGTATGGGCACGTTCACCTTGTCGTTGGTGTACATGTCGATGCCCTTTCGCGCGTCGGCGAGTGCCACCTTTTGTGGCGTGGACACTATCACCGCGCCTGTTATGGCAAGCGTCTGCAACAGGGTGAGGTGAATGTCACTGGTCCCCGGGGGCGTGTCGAGCACGAAATAGTCGAGGTCGCCCCAGTCGGCATCGGCAATGAGCTGTTTCAATGCCGACGTGGCCATGCCGCCACGCCAAAGCGTAGCAGTGTCGGGGTTGACGAAGAATCCTATCGACAGCAGCTTCACGCCATATTTCTCTATGGGCTCTATGAGGTCCCTGCCGTCTTTCTTCACACCGTAGGGTCGTGCGTCCTCCACGCCAAACATCTTCGGGATAGACGGACCGAAGATGTCGGTGTCGAGCAAGCCCACCTTGTAGCCGAGGCGCGCCAAGGCTATGGCGAGGTTGGCCGACACGGTGCTCTTGCCCACTCCACCCTTGCCGGAACTCACGGCGATGATGTTTTTCACGTTGGGCAGCAGCTTCTCCACCTCAGGGCGAGGAGCCGACTTGAACTCGGTGGCTATCGACACGTTGACGTCGTTGCCGAGCTTCAACTTCAGCGTAGCCTCAGCCGACTTCACCGTCGACTTGATAAACGGGTCGGTATCGCGGGGAAAGATGAGCGAGAAGCTCACCGAGTTGCCATTGATGCGCAGGTTGTCGGCCACCATGCCGCTCTCCACCAGGTTTTTCTTCGTGCCTGGATAGATGACAGTGGCAAGGATGTCCCGAATAAGCTTTGGATATAATGTCATAATGTGTTTTATATATTATCTTGTTTTTGCTTATTTGCCTTTTATAAAATGTATGTCTTTACTTTAATAGGATTGACAAAAGTAGGCATATTCCAGTTAAAATACAAATAAAAACTAATTTTTTTAGATGTCGTAAGAATAATTAGTACCTTTGTCTCATCTGGATGTTTTGGCTGAAAATGCGTCCAGCGACATAAAACCATATCGCAAGAGAAATGAAAATACTGCATAACCTTTACGCCCTGCTCATTGTCGTCGCGCCGATTTCGCTTTGGGCGCGTCCCACGCCGCGACACGTCGACGAGGACATAACCTTCTCCGTACAGAAGAAGCACAGCCCCGTGGTGGGCAAGGCTCTCGAACTGATGGCGACCGACATGGCCGCGACCGCCTCGAAGGGCAAGGCCACCGACTTGATGGTTTACCAGCTCGACATGGCAAGCAACAAGGATCTGAAGGCCTTGAGCCAGATGACCGTGCCGGCCATGGACATCATCGCCCACAAGGACGCGTTCTGGATTGGCTCGCGCCTGGGCAAGACCGTCGTCGTGGGAAGCAACGGGCGCGGAACCGCCTACGGCATAATGAGGTTCGCGCAAAATGGCGGCGCCGACTTCGGCAAGGAAGGCGAGACCCACATACCATCGGTGGAATATCGCGGCATATCGCTTGAGGGACATTCGCAAACCGACTACCGGCAGCTCTTCAAGATGATGCTTCGCCAACGCGCCAACACGCTTTGCGAGGGATGGGACCGCGGCGAGGCTCCAAGCCGTTTCGTGCACGACCTTCGCGCGCTGGCCGACTCATTTGGCATCGTGCTCGCCACGCCTCACGGCTCACACGGCCTCAAGTTGCAGGGCGAGAAAAAGAGCGTGAACATCAACATAGGGTGGGCAGACGACAACTACGGCTACATGGCGCCAGCCCAAGACGACCCCGATGACGATTGCGGCGCGGTGTATCACCTCGCCTATGCTGGCAGGCCACACAGCTATCTGTGGCTCTGCACCACGCAGCCCGGACTGCTTGTCAACGAGATGGGCACGGCTTTCGACCACGGAGCCAATCGCCTGTGGATGTGCGTGGTGCACAATCCTTACGTGGCAGCCTACCAGCTCAGCCTGTTTTTCGACATGGCATGGAACGTGAAGTCGGTGGACAGGGCCAACGTGGGCAACCATCTCAACGGCTGGCTCGCGACAAACTTCGGCAGGCGTGCCGCCAGGTCACTGACAGAGCCCTTGTCGCAATATTTCAGGCTCACCACCATCCGCCGACCGGAGATGATGGACTTCACCATGCAAAAGGCACCGTCAAAGCACAACAAGAACGGCGATGGCGGCATTGCCAACACCGACTTCAACGCCGAGGAGTTTGGCAACGAGCTCGACCGCTATCTCAACCACTACAAGGACGTTGCCGACAAGGTGACCGACGCGCGCCGCGTGATTGCCGACAGGGACAGCGACAAGTATTTCACCATGATAGAATACCCTGTCGTCGCTTCCAACCTGATGGCGGTGAAGACGCTGGAGGCGCAAGAGTCGCGACTCATAGCGCGTCCCGTGAGCTTCCACCACGACAGCGAGGCGTTGGAGTCGGCGGCACGGAGCATTCGCGCCTATCGCGAGCTTCAGGCGTTGACCAGCCGCTACGACAACGCCATGGCACGGATGGGCTTCGATGTGGAGATGAACGCCGCGCCACAGGGCCTGGCGGTGTTTGGCAAGCCATTGCTCACCGACACCCTCAGCGAAAATGAGATACGGCAATATGGCAACTACGCCCACAGCGACACGCCCATGCCAGCGTTGAAGGCCATAGCGTCGACGGCGGCATCATACAGCCAAGCCTCCAAGGGCGCGAGAATCGTCAACATGCTTGGTCGCTCCATGAAGGCGGTGACCCTCAACGCGGGCGACTCCCTCACCTACCGTTTCACCACGGGCACCATCGGCGGCACGCTGCGCTTGGCTTTCATCCCCACCCACGCGCTCGACGGCGGCATGTCGCAAGCTGAGGTGAGGATAGACGGTGGCGCGCCACGCACGGTAATTGTCACCGACGGCACACGGTCGGAGCGATGGATGAAAGGCGTGCTGCGTGGGCAAGCGATCATCAACCTGCCCGTGGCACTGGAGCCAGGCACCCATACGCTCACCATAAAGGCACTATCAGACCACATGGCGTTAGACGAGTGGATGATCGACGACGACAGCGAACGCCAATTCTATGTTTTCCCGATAGTGCCATAAAAAAAGGAAAAAAGCAATGAATATAGAGCAACAAGACAAAGCCACGTTTGTGTCTTTCTGCATAGAGCAATATGCAAAGGCAAAGGGAATATCCACAGAAGAGGTTGTGGATTTGTTTGAACGATACGGCATTTCGGAGCATTTCTGCAAGTTTTACGATGTGCTCCACACACAAGGTGGCCAGTGGCTTATTGAGGAAATAGACGAAATGATAAACAGGAGGAAGAAATAAATTTGTTGAATCAATAAAAATAGAATCATGAGCGCAAAAGTAACACAAGACAACCTGTACATGTTTTTGCCATTAAAAATAGGATGGCTTGCGCCTTGGCTATCAGAAGATAAAGGCATAAGCCTTACAGAGGCAATTAACCGTATATATCGATCAAAACTCTATAAGAAGCTATCCACTGCAAGCACTCAATACTGGCATTTGGGACCTGTGGACTTATACAATGAGCTGAAGAAAGAATTGTAGGCCAAAGAAGTCACGCCAACAAGCAAAGGTGACAAAGGAAGAGCCATATAAGGCTTTATTTTGCTTTTTTCCACTGCAATAAAGCCCTATATGACGAAAAAGCACTACTTTTGCACATTATTTAATTAAACTATCGTGAGAAAGAAATTCATAAAGGCGCTATGGTCCCTGCTCGCCACGGGCACGGGCTTCGTGGCATTGCTTTTTTTCCTTATATGGTTTGGCATCATCGGCTACTCCCCCGACATCGACAACCTGCAAAACCCAATATCCAAGTCGGCATCGCAAGTGCTCTCCGCCGACGGGCACATACTTGGCACTTACAACCTTGACCGCTCCAACCGCATTCCGGTGCCCTACAAGAAGCTGTCGCCATACCTCGTGCAGGCTCTCGTGGCAACAGAGGACGTGAGGTTCTACGACCACTCAGGCATCGACTTCATTGCCTTGACGCGCGCCTTGGTGAAGCGCGGACTGCTCGGACAGACCTCGGCAGGTGGCGGCAGCACTATCACACAGCAACTCGCCAAGCAGCTCTACTCAGCGCCAGTGCACTCAGCCTCGGAGCGACTGCTGCAAAAGCCCATCGAGTGGGTCACGGCGATTAAGCTTGAGCGCATGTATACCAAGGAGGAAATCATAGCCCTTTACCTCAACTATTTCGACTTCCTCCACGGCGCGGTGGGCATCAAGAACGCCGCCAACACCTATTTCAGCAAGGAGCCAGCCAACCTCACCGTCGACGAGGCGGCACTGCTCGTGGGCCTGTGCAAGAACCCGTCGCTCTTCAACCCCGTGCGCTATCCCGACAGGGCGAAAGAGCGCCGCAACGTGGTCTTGGGGCAGATGCTCAAGGCGGGATATATCTCGCAAGCCGACTATGA
>DAIOUH010000129.1:0-7354 GCA_036751585.1 Prevotella sp.
TCCTATTATTAATGGACAAACAACTAAATCAAATCAGTCATGCCCTTAAACGAATAGGCATGATGATGGCGATGATGCTCTTTGCCGTAATGGTTTACGCGCAGGACATCAAGGTAACAGGTACCGTCACCGACTCATCAGGCGAGCCCATCGTCGGCGCTTCCGTCGTGGTGGTCGGCTCCAAGGGTGGCACCGTTACCGACCTCGACGGAAAATACTCTTTGCTGGTGTCGCCCCAGGCAACGCTTCGCATCTCATATCTCGGATTCAAGAACGAGGAAGTGAAGGTTGGCAGCCGTAGGGTGATAAACGTGGAAATGAAATCGGCCGACACAGAGCTCAACGAGGTCGTGGTCGTCGGTTACGGCACGCAGAAGAAGGTCAACGTCACGGGTGCCGTGTCGATGGTGGGCTCCGAGGTGCTTGAGGACCGCCCCGTGACCAATGTCACCCAGGCCCTGCAAGGCGCCGTGCCAGGCTTGAACTTCTCAGCCAACAGCAATGGCGGTATGCTCAACAACTCCATGGCCATCACCATTCGTGGCACTGGCTCCATCGGCAACGGCTCGACCGACTCCCCTCTCATCCTCATTGATGGTATCGAGGGCGACATCAACAGCTTGAACCCCAACGACATCGAGAGCGTATCAGTGTTGAAAGACGCGGCTTCCGCCTCCATCTATGGTACACGTGCCGCATTCGGCGTGATTCTCGTCACGACAAAGAGCGGCAAGTCGGGCAAGGTGAGAGTGAACTACAGTGGTGACGTGCGCTTCTCCACTGCCACGCAGCTGCCCGACATGGTAAACTCTCTCGACTTCGCTAACTACTGGAACAAGGCAAGCAACAACTCTGGCTCTGGCGACCAGTTTGACCACGAGGCCATTGAGCGCATCAAGAACTACATGAACGGTGTCTACAACGACCCGTCACAATCTGAATATTACGGCGTAATCGCCGGTTCCAACAACCGTTGGGGCATCTATGGCGCTTCGTTCGCCAACACCGATTGGTTCAAGGAGTTCTACAAGAGTAACGTGCCTTCCACGCAGCACAACCTCTCGATGTCGGGCGGCAACGAGAAAGTGAACTGGCTGCTGAGCGCCGGCTACCTGATGAACAACGGCCTTATCCGCCACGGACACGACGAGCTCGACCGCTACACCATGAACGGCAAGATCAGCGCACAGCTCGCATCATGGGCAAAGGTGGAATACTCCACCAAGTTCATGCGCTCGGACTATGAGAGGCCTCAGTATCTCTCAGGCTTGTTCTTCCACAACATCGCGCGCCGCTGGCCGACCTGCCCGACCATCGACCCCAACGGCCACTGGATCGACGGCATGGAGATTGCCGAGCTTGAAGACGGCGGCACGACTAACCAGCGCACAAACCAGTTCACGCAGCAGTTGAACTTCACCTTCACCCCTATCAAGGGCTGGAACATCCACATCGACGGCGCAATGCGCAACAACTTCTACAAGTCGAAGACCGACCAGTTCCCCGTCTACTCTTATTATGCTGACGGCACACGCTGGCTCCGCGACTCTGGCTATGGCTCAGTGGCGAGCGTAAGCGACTACCGCTCTGAGTCAGACTATTTCTCGTTCAACGGCTATACCGACTACACCCGCAGCATTGGCTTGCACAACCTCAAGGGAATGCTCGGTGTCAACTTCGAGAAATACGGCACCAACAACGTCAGCGCCTCAGGCACGAACCTCGTGGACAACAGTTTCCCCTACTTGAGCCTCACACAGAAGAACCCACGCGTGAGCGACGCTTACTGGCATCGCGCCACAGCCGGATATTTCGCGCGTATCAACTACGACTACGACAGCAAGTACCTCATGGAGTTCAACCTCCGCTACGACGGCTCGTCACGTTTCACCAACGAGAACCGTTGGGCATGGTTCCCTTCGGTATCGGCAGGTTGGAACATCGCTCGCGAGGGCTTCTTCAAGCCGCTGTCGTCTACCATCCAGACCCTGAAGCTGCGCGCCTCATGGGGTCAGCTCGGCAACACGAGCTCCGACTACGGCTCGTTCTGGGCTTGGTACCCATTCTACCAGCAGCAGGGCGTGGGCTCGCAGAGCAGCTCTTGGCTCATCAACGGCACACGCCAGAACACGGCATCGCTGCCTGGCATCGTGAACAGTACCATGACGTGGGAAACGGTTGAGACATGGGACGTGGGTCTCGACTTCGCCCTCTTCAACAACCGCCTCACTGGTTCGTTCGACTGGTACAGCCGCACCACCAAGGACATGATTGGCCCGGCTCCCGTGCTCGGTTCCGTGCTCGGCACCGACGCTCCTCGCACCAACAACTGCGACATGCGCTCCACGGGTTGGGAATTCGAGATCCAGTGGCGCGACCAGATTGGCGACTTCAAGTATGGCGCCAAGTTCAATGTCGCCGACGCCACGTCGAAGATCCTGTCTTACCCGTATGAGGGCGAGTTCGACAACCAAAGCATTGGCGGCTACTACAACGGCAAGAAACTGGGCGAGATCTGGGGCTACGAGACAGAAGGCATCGCGCAGAGCGACGAGCAGATGAACTCTTGGCTTGAGCACAACAAGCCAAACTGGGGCAGCAACTGGCAGGCCGGTGACATCATGTACAAGGATCTCAACGGCGACAACAAGGTGACTTCGGGTGCCGGCACGCTCAAAGACCACGGCGACCTGAAGCGCATCGGCAACAGCACGCCACGCTACAACTTCGGTCTCAACCTCAACGCCGAATGGAAGGGCATCGACTTCTCTATCTTCTTCCAGGGCGTGATGAAGCGCGACTACTGGGTGGACGGCCCGTATTTCTGGGGCGCGAGCGGCGGACTGTGGCAGAGCTGCTGCTTCAAGGAGCATCTCGACTATTGGAGCGAGGACAACACCAACGCTTACTACCCGAAGCCTTACTTCGACAACACGAAGAACCAGCAGACCCAGACACGCTATCTGCAAAACGCGGCTTACGTGCGCTGCAAGAACATCCAGATTGGTTACACTCTCCCGCAGGGCATCACCGAGAAAGCCGGCATGAGCCGCGTGCGCGCTTACTTCTCATGCGACAACCTGTTCACACTGACAAGCCTCTCAAAGATTTTCGATCCTGAGGCCATGGGCGGCGCATGGGGCAACGGCAAGCTGTACCCACTGCAGCGCACATGGGCTGTCGGACTGAATATCACATTCTAAGCTATCACTTTAACAAACACTGAAAAACATGAATCTCAAGAATATAAAGAAAATGCTTTTGGGCGCGGCTGTCACCACGGCCGCCTTGGGCATGACTTCCTGCAACGACCTGCTGGACTTGAAACCTATCAGCCAGATCACACCAGGAGCTTACTATCAGAATGCCGACCAGCTGGCGGCTTATCTGAACAACTACTATGACACTTACCTCACCATGCCTTTCTCTGGTTCCATGAGCCACTCATGGGGAGGATTCAACGAAGGCAAGGCCAAGTCGGACGGCAACACCGACATCTATTGCTCGGGCGGCGGCAGCACTCAGCTCTACGCCAACGACCATTGGGAGGTGTCTTCCGGCAAGGTGCTGCAGGGCAGCTACGGCGGTGTGCGCGTGTTCAACTTCTTCATCAACAAGGTGTTGGCTCAGATTGAGAACGGCACGTTGACCGAGAACGAGGACGTGAAAAACTATCTTGGAGAGGCCTACTTCTTCCGCGCCCTAAACTATTTCAACATGCTGGCCTACTACGGCGACCTGCCTATCGTCACCGACGTGCTCCCCGATGAGAACGACGCCATCGTGGCAAGCTCAAAGCGCTCACCTCGCAACGAGGTGGCACGCTTCATACTCAGCGACCTCGACAAGGCCATCGAGATGTGCTATTCTCGCGACAAGTTCAACGGACAGCGCGTGAACCGCGAGGCCGCGCTGCTCATGAAGTCGCGCATAGCCTTGTTTGAGGGAACTTTCGAGAAGTATCACCGTGGCTCTGGCCGCGTGCCAGGCGATGCCAACTGGCCAGGCGCGAAGATGTCTTACAACCAGGGCAAGACATTCGACCAGGAAGGCGAAGTGAAATTCTTCCTCCAGCAAGCCATGGACGCGGCAAAGCAACTTGGCGACCAAGTCGTGCTCACGGAAAACAACCACAAGATTAACCCAGTATACGGCGACAAGGACGCTTGGAACCCTTACTTCAACCTCTTCAGCGAACCATCACTCGCCAAGGTGCCAGAGGCTATCATGTGGAAGGAATACAACAAGGACCTTGGCTATGTGCACGGAGTGGGACACTACACGATTTGCGGCGCAAACTCCGGTTTCACTCGCTCTTTCGTCCAGACATTCCTCATGAAGAACGGCTTGCCTATCTACGCGCAAAACAGCGGCTACCATGGCGACGTGACGATTGACAACGTGAAGGAAGACCGCGACGAGCGCCTGCAGCTGTTCGTCTGGGGCGAGAGCACTCCCACATACACTGACCCGACCATGAGCGGCGTCAAAGAAGGGGAGCCCCTGCCGGTATACCTCAGCCCAACGGAGACCGACTCGAAGCACATCACCGATGACGACGCGTCAATACGCTGCATCACCGGTTACCAACAGCGCAAATACTACACCTACGATGCCGAGCAGACTCGCTATTCCGAGCTGTCCACGACCAACGCTTGCCCACTCATGCGCTCATCGGAGGCCCTGCTCAACTACATGGAGGCCGAATATGAGCTCAACGGCCATCTCGACGCTACGGCACAGCAGTATTGGCGCGAGCTCCGCACACGCGCGGGCGTTGACACCGACTTCCAGAAGACGATCGACGCCACAGACCTGTCAAAGGAAATGGACCTCGGCAAATACTCTGGCACAAAGCTCGTGGACAAGACCTTGTACAACATCCGCCGCGAGCGCGTCACGGAGTTGTTCTCTGAGGGTCTCCGTTTCGCCGACCTCATTCGTTGGCGTGCCTTCGACAACATGATTACCACGAAGTGGATACCCGAGGGTGTCAACTTCTGGGATAATATGTACAAGTTCTACGACAAGGACATCAGGTGCAACGGAGAGACCGACGCAGTGGTGTCGCCAAAGAGCCTTGGCAAGTACTTGCGCCCATACAGCAAGTCAATGCAGTCGACCAACGAGCTGAAGGACGGTTACAACTGGCACGAGGCTTACTACCTCTACCCGATTGGCGTGACCGACATACGTACGGCTTCACCCGACCGCTCACTTGAAAACTCGAACCTCTACCAGAATCCTTACTGGCCAACAGCGGCTGGCGGACACGCCGAGAAGTAAAATCAACAGGCTTGTTGGCAATGTCTTCTTTGCCAACAGCCAATTGCCGAGAGGGATAAATCCATTAGGAGGCAAACACCAATCAACGGTGTTTGCCTCCTTTTTTCGTGCTAATTGCCCTACAAAGCGTTAATGATTGTAAAACCGTCGCGTTTTTATAGTACTATGTATTGCATAGTACTCATGTTTTACCTATCTTTGCAAACGTGGTAATCAATACGATATAAGCAATGAACATCGACAACGCTAAATCACAGATGCGCAAGGGGATGCTCGAATACTGCATAATGCTTCTGCTTCGCAATCGCGCCTCGTATGCCAGCGACATAATAGCGAGACTGAAAGAAGCCGAACTGATAGTGGTCGAGGGCACGCTCTATCCGCTGCTGACGCGTCTGAAAAAGGACGGACTGCTCAGTTATGAATGGCAGGAGTCAACGCAGGGTCCGCCACGAAAGTACTACTCACTCACTGCAGACGGCGAGGCCACGCTTAACGAGCTTGACAAGGCGTGGCAAGAGATAGCCCACACCGTGGGGGTATTGAAGAGCATAAGACCAGACGAGAACACACGGCAAGACGAAAACATCAACCCGAACCATAACACCTAAAAACAAGAGACACCCATGAAAAAGAACATCAACATAAACCTCTTTGGCACGCTCTACGCCATCGACGAGGATGCCTACAGGCTGCTTGAGAACTATCTCGACAACATGAAGAGCTATTTCGCCAAGCGCGATGGTGGCGACGAGATTGCCGATGACATTGAGCATCGCGTGGCAGAGCACCTGTGGACACTGAAAGAGCAAGGCCAGGACGCCATCGACATGGAAACGGTGAAGCAGATTATCAGCAGCATTGGCAATCCGGCGGAAGTTGACGGAGCCAGCGAAGGATTCGACACTTCAGATGACAAAGCCAAAACGCTCAACACTGACAGCACCGCCGAAGACACACACAGCCAGACTGTCAATGAAAAATGGATTGACCGCCTGCTCCACCACGTCAAGACCCATCGATTCTACCGCGATGGCAAGGACAAGATAGCAGGTGGCGTGATTTCAGGACTGAGACATTATTGTGGAGGTGGCGACATAGTGGTGTGGCGAGTGTGCGCGGTGTTATGGATTATGGTGGCATTCACCCTTAACCAAATCACGCAGCCCAGTGGACTTCATCCCATCTTTGGCATGCTCTTCACACTGCCGGTGTCTCTCTATATCATCCTTTGGTTGTTCGCTCCCGTGGCAAAGACAGCTGAAGAACGATTGATAATGACAGGCGAGGAAGTTACGCCCGAATCCATCAGCCGGACGCTGATAGCCGAGGCCGACGAGGAGAACAAGCCCACGGCGGCACGAAGGCGTGGCGAGACCATAATGGCACGATTGGTAGAGATTGTGAAGTTCTGCGTGAAGTCGGCGTTGCTCGTGGCGTTTTCCGTCATGACGGCTTTCGCGTTGGCTTATCTGGTGTGCGGAGTGATTTACTCCATAGTGGGCGAGCCTTTCCTCTTGCTGTTCAACAACAATCAACAAGATGTTCAAGTCTTGACATCAATACCCTTGTTAGGCTTATATTGGATAATATCGGCATTGTGCTGGCTCATCGTGGCAATGCTCCCCCTGTTTGGTATCATTCGCTCATTCAAGGTAAACCGGAAACCGCTTGGCATGGTAACGGTCTCAACGCTCATAGGCTCTTGGATTGTCGCATTAACAGCGGGAATAATCTTATGCGTGTTGTTTGCGATACACGTGGAAAACGAGAACAAGATTATTGACCGTCAGCAAAACACCCGCAACGGAGTTTACCTTGACCGTTGGACATGGGCAAAGGTAGACGCAGAGGGATGGACCGTAGCCGAAGCGAAAAACGTGAGATTTGGCTCATTGTTTGCCGACAGCGATTCCGACCCGTTGTGTCTTGGAGATGCCCCATTCTGCGCCAGCCCGGAGGGAGACGGCAAATCTATGAAACTTTCGTTGAGTCGCAAGCAGAGCGCTGCCGAGGGTGAGTACACGCTCGAATGCATGTCGAGATGCACAGCCATGGATGCCACGCT
>DAIOUH010000130.1:0-7341 GCA_036751585.1 Prevotella sp.
CCATGGCTGTGCATCTCGACATGCATTCGAGCGTGTACTCACCCTCGGCCAAGCTCTGCTTGCGGCTCAACGAAAGCTTCATTGGCTTACCGTCTCTCTCTGGCCTGAAGCAGAAGGGGGCATTCCCAAGGCACAACGGGTCGGAGTCGTCATCGGCAAACAATGAGCCAAATCTCACGTTTTTGGCTTCGGCCACTGCCCATCCCTCCGCGTCGACTTTTTCCCAAGTCCAACGGTCAAGGTAGATGCCGTTACGAGTGTTTTGCTGGCGGTCAATGGTCCTGCTCTCGTTTTCCACGTGTATGGCAAACAACACGCACGTGATTATTCCCGCCGTTATTGCTATTATCCATGTGCCTACGAGCGACAAGACAGTTACCATGCCAAGTGGTTTTCGGCTTGGCTTGAATGAGCGGATGATGCCCAGCAAAGGGAGAACTGCCACGATGAGCCAACACAATGCCGATATTATCCAATATAAGCCTAACAATGGTATTGATGTCAAGACTTGAACATCTTGTTGATTGTTGTTGAACAGCAATAGGAAAGGCTCACCCACAATGGAGTAAACAATGCCAAAAGCAAGAATGGCCAAAGCGACCGCGGTCATCACAGCAAAGGCCATGAATGCTGCCGATTTAGCGCAGAACTTGACCATCTCGACCAAGCTTGACATTATGGTTCCGCTTCGTTTGTTTGGTGCTGTTTTTTTGTTTGCTTCGTCGACCTCGGCTATTACGGCACGACTGATCGACTCTGGCGTTACCTCCTCGCCTGCCATCATCAAGCGGTCTTCTGCGGTCTTTGCTACTGGGGCAAGCAACCAAAGGGCGACATATATTATCAATGGCACGGTAAAGAGCAGAATGAAAAACCGTTGCAGGACACCGGTAAAATCCATTTGGCACAGCGTGAACGTGGCAAGGGTCAGCAACACCGCGCACACTCGCCACACCACTATGTCGCCACCTCCACAATAATGCCTAAGTCCTGAAATCACGCCACCTGCTATCTTGTCCTTGCCATCGCGGTAGAATCGATGGGTCTTGACGTGGTGGAGCAGGCGGTCAATCCATTTTCCATTGCATGTCTGCTTATGTGGGTCATCGGCAGTATGGGCACTGTTGGGCGTTTCGGCTTTGTCGTCTGGGGTATCGCATTCTTCGCTGGTCCCGTCCACTTCGGCAGGATTGCCAATGCTGCTTATAATCTGCTTCACTGTTTCGATGTCGATGGCACCTTGGCCTTGCTCCTTCAGCATCCAAAGGTGTTCTGCCACGCGATGCTCTATGTCGTCGGCAATCTCGTCACCACCCTCGCGCTTGTCGAAGTAGCTCTTCATGTTGTTGAGATAGTTTCCAAGCAGATTGTAAGCGTCCTCGTCGATGGCGTAGAGCGTGCCAAAGAGGTTTATGTTGATGTTCTTTTTCATGGGTGTCTCTTGTTTTTAGGTGTTATGGTTCGGGTTGATGTTTTCGTCTTGCCGTGTGTTCTCGTCTGGTCTTATGCTCTTCAATACCCCCACGGTGTGGGCTATCTCTTGCCACGCCTTGTCAAGCTCGTTAAGCGTGGCCTCGCCGTCTGCAGTGAGTGAGTAGTACTTTCGTGGCGGACCCTGCGTTGACTCCTGCCATTCATAACTGAGCAGTCCGTCCTTTTTCAGACGCGTCAGCAGCGGATAGAGCGTGCCCTCGACCACTATCAGTTCGGCTTCTTTCAGCCTCGCTATGATGTCGCTGGCATACGAGGCGCGGTGCCGAAGCAGAAGCATGATGCAGTATTCGAGCATCCCCTTGCGCATCTGTGATTTGGCATTGTCGATGTTCATTGCTTTCGTGTTTACGTTTTACGTTTGCAAAGATATGTAATACTTAGGTACTATGCAATGCATGGTACTATAAAAATGCAGGAACTTTACAATCATTAACGTTTCAATGAACAATAGACACTAAAAAAGGAGGCAAACAACCATGGTTGGTGTTTGCCTCCTAATGGGTTTATGTCTAAGGGCAAATGGCTGTTGGCAAGGATGATCTTGCCAACAAGCCTTGCGCTTTTACTTTTCAGCGTGTCCGCCAGCCGCCGTTGGCCAGTTGATGTTCTGGTAGAGGTTCGTGTTCTCAAGCGAGCGGTCGGGCGAAGCCGTGCGCATGTCGGTCACGCCAATCGGGTAGAGGTAATAAGCCTCGTGCCAGTTGTAGCCATCCTTCAGCTCGTTTGTAGCCTGCATTGACTTGCTGTATGGGCGCAAGTACTTGCCAAGACTCTTGGGCGACACCACGGCATCGGTCTCGCCGTTGCACCTGATGTCCTTGTCGTAGAACTTGTACATGTTGTCCCAGAAATTGACGCCCTCGGGCACCCATTTCGTGGTAATCATGTTGTCGAAAGCACGCCAACGGATGAGGTCAGCGAAGCGCAGGCCCTCGGAGAACAACTCAGTGACGCGCTCGCGACGAATGTTGTACAAGGTCTTGTCCACCAGCTTGGTGCCAGAATATTTGCCGAGGTCCATTTCCTTCGACAGGTCGGTGGCATCGATGGTCTTCTGGTAGTCGGTGTCAACGCCGGCGCGGGTGCGGAGCTCGCGCCAATACTGCTGTGCCGTAGCGTCGAGATGGCCGTTGAGCTCATATTCGGCCTCCATGTAGTTGAGCAGGGCCTCCGATGAGCGCATGAGTGGGCAAGCGTTGGTCGTGGACAGCTCGGAATAGCGAGTCTGCTCGGCATCGTAGGTGTAGTATTTGCGCTGTTGGTAACCGGTGATGCAGCGTATTGACGCGTCGTCATCGGTGATGTGCTTCGAGTCGGTCTCCGTTGGGCTGAGGTATACCGGCAGGGGCTCCCCTTCTTTGACGCCGCTCATGGTCGGGTCAGTGTATGTGGGAGTGCTCTCGCCCCAGACGAACAGCTGCAGGCGCTCGTCGCGGTCTTCCTTCACGTTGTCAATCGTCACGTCGCCATGGTAGCCGCTGTTTTGCGCGTAGATAGGCAAGCCGTTTTTCATGAGGAACGTCTGGATGAATGAACGCGTGAAGCCGGAGTTGGCACCGCAAATGGTGTAATGTCCCACACCGTGCACGTAGCCCAGGTCCTTGTTGTATTCCTTCCACATGATAGCCTCAGGCACGTTGGAGAGCGACGGCTCGCTGAAGAGGTTGAAGTAAGGGTTCCAAGCGTCCTTGTCGCCGTACACGGGGTTGATCTTGTGGTTGTTTTCGGTGAGCACCACTTGGTCGCCCAGTTGCTTGGCTGCGTCCATGGCCTGCTGGAGGAAGAATTTCACCTCGCCTTCCTGGTCGAAGGTCTTGCCTTGATTGTACGACATCTTCGCGCCAGGCCAGTTGGTGTCGCCTGGAACGCGGCCCGAACCACGGTGATATTTCTCGAAAGTGCCCTCAAACAGGGCTATGCGCGATTTCATGAGAAGTGCCGCCTCACGGTTTACGCGCTGCCCGTTGAACTTGCTTCGCGTGTAGCACATTTCGATGGCCTTGTCGAGGTCGCTGAGGATGAAGCGTGCCACCTCGTTGCGCGGCGAGCGCACAGAGCTTGCCACGATGGCGTCGTTCTCGTCGGGAAGCACTTCGGTGACGATGGGCAGGTCGCCGTAGTAGGCCAGCATGTTGAAATAGTTGAGGGCGCGGAAGAAGTAAGCCTCGCCGAGATAGTTTTTCACGTCCTCACTCTCGGTCAACGTGCCGTTCTCGATCTGCGACAACACCTTGTTGATGAAGAAGTTGAACACGCGCACGCCGCCGTAGCTGCCCTGCAGCACCTTGCCGGAGGAAACCTCCCAATGGTCGTTGGCGAAGAGCTGCGTGCTGCCGCCGCCCGAGCAGTAGATGTCGGTGTTGCCGTCCGACTTGGCCTTGCCTTCGTTGAATCCACCCCATGAGTGGCTCATGGAACCGGAGAAAGGCATTGTGAGGTAGCTGTCATAATAGTTGTTCAGGTAAGCCGCCAGCTGGTCGGCATTCTGATAGTATGCCCCTGGCGTGATCTGGCTGATAGGTTTCAGGTCCAGCAAGTCGTTGCAGGAGGTCATGCCTAAGGCAGCGGTAGTGACGGCCGCGCCCAAGAGCATCTTCTTTATATTCTTGAGATTCATGTCTTCTGTGTTTTATATGTGATAGCTTTAGAATGTGATGTTCAGGCCGATAGCCCATGTGCGCTGCAGTGGGTACAGTTTGCCGTTGCCCCATGAGCCACCCATGGCCTCTGGGTCGAACACGCCAGAGAGACTTGTCAGTGTGAACAGGTTGTCGCACGAGAAGTAGGCGCGCACGCGGCTCATGCCGGCTTTCTCGGTCAGGCTCTGTGGGAGAGTGTAGCCCAGCTGGATGTTCTTGCAGCGCACGTATGCCGCGTTTTGCAGGTAGCGTGTCTGCGTCTGCTGGTTCTTGCTGTTGCCGAAGTAAGGCTTCGGATAATAGGCGTCCTTGTTGTCCTCGCTCCAGTAGTCGAGATGCTCCTTGAAGCAGCAGCTCTGCCACAGGCCACCGCTCGCGCCCCAGAAATACGGGCCGTCCACCCAGTAGTCGCGCTTCATCACGCCTTGGAAGAAGATGGAGAAGTCTATGCCTTTCCACTCGGCGTTGAGGTTGAGGCCGAAGTTGTAGCGTGGCGTGCTGTTGCCGATGCGCTTCAGGTCGCCGTGATCCTTGAGCGTGCTCGCGCCCGAAGTCACCTTTTTGTCGCCGTTGAGGTCCCTGTACATGATGTCGCCGGCCTGCCAGTTGCTGCCCCAGTTGGGCTTGTTGTTCTCGAGCCAAGAGTTCATCTGCTCGTCGCTTTGCGCGATGCCTTCCGTTTCGTAGCCCCAGATCTCGCCAAGCTTCTTGCCGTTGTAGTAGCCGCCTATGCTCTGGTTGTCGAAGTCGCCCTCGTATGGGTAGGAGAGGATCTTCGACGTGGCGTCGGCCACGTTGAACTTCGCGCCATACTTGAAGTCGCCAATCTGGTCGCGCCATTGTATCTCAAACTCCCAACCCGTGGAGCGCATGTCGCAGTTGTTGGTGCGCGGGGCGTCGGTGCCAAGCACTGAGCCGAGCACGGGGGCAGGGCCAATCATGTCCTTGGTGGTGCGGCTGTACCAGTCGAACGAACCCGTGAGGCGGTTGTTGAAGAGTGCGAAGTCGAGACCCACGTCCCATGTCTCAACCGTTTCCCATGTCATGGTGCTGTTCACGATGCCGGGCAGTCCAGCGGTGTTCTGGCGTGTGCCGTTGATGAGCCATGAGCTGCTCTGTGAGCCCACGCCCTGCTGCTGGTAGAAGGGATACCATGCCCAGAACGAGCCGTAGTCGGAGCTGGTGTTGCCGAGCTGGCCCCATGAGGCGCGCAGCTTCAAGGTCTGGACGGTGGAAGACAGCGGCTTGAAGAAGCCCTCTCGCGCGATGTTCCAACCTGCCGACACTGACGGGAACCATGCCCAGCGGTTGTCGTTGGTGAAGCGTGACGAGCCGTCGTAGCGCAGGTTGAACTCCATGAGGTACTTGCTGTCGTAGTCGTAGTTGACGCGCGCGAAATATCCGGCCGTGGCGCGGTGCCAGTAGGCGTCGCTCACGCGTGGGTTCTTCTGCGTCAGGCTAAGGTATGGGAAGCTGTTGTCCACGAGGTTGGTGCCCGAGGCGCTGACGTTGTTGGTGCCGTATTTCTCGAAGTTCACGCCGAGCATTCCCTTGAGGTTGTGCAGGCCTATGCTGCGTGTGTAGTCGGTATAGCCGTTGAACGAGAAGTAGTCTGACTCCGAGCGGTAGTCGCTCACGCTCGCCACCGTGCCGTAGCCTGAGTCGCGGAGCCAGCGCGTGCCGTCGGCATAGTAAGAGTAGACGGGGAACTGGTCGGTCTTCGACTTGTAGAAGTTGTTGCGCATTGCGCCGTCGATGTGGATGTTCCAGCCCTTGAGCGGCGTGAAGGTGAAGTTCAACTGCTGCGTGAACTGGTTGGTGCGCTCGTTTGTCGTGCCGCCGTCTTCAAGCTCGGCGATCTCCATGCCGTCAATCCAATGCCCGTTAGGATCAATCGTGGGGCAGGTCGGCCAACGGCGCGCGATGTTGTGGAAGAACAAGCCTGAAAGATATTGAGGCTTCTCATAGTCGGAGCGCATGAACTTGGTGGAGTATTCCACCTTTGCCCACGACGCGAGCTGCGCGCTGATCTTGCCGTTCATGGTGTAGCGGTCGAGCTCGTCGTGACCGTGGCGGATAAGGCCGTTGTTCATCAGGTAGCCCGCGCTCAGAAGCCAGCTCACCTTGTCGTTGCCGCCCGACATCGACAGGTTGTGCTGCGTGGAAGGCACGTTCTTCTTGTAGAACTCGTTGAACCAGTTGGTGTTGGCGAAAGAGCCGCCGTAGATGCTCCAGCGGTTGTTGGAGGCTGGCCTCACGCCGTAATATTCGGGCTGTGTCGGGTCGTTGTAGACACCGTTCATGTAGTTCTTGATGCGCTCAATGGCCTCGTGGTCGAACTGGTCGCCAGAGCCGGAGTTGTTGCTCGCCGTGTTCCAGTAGTTGGCGAAGTCGAGAGAGTTGACCATCTCTGGCAGCTGCGTGGCGGTGGAGAAGCGCACGTCGCCGCTGTAGTTCACCCTCACCTTGCCCGACTTGCCGCTCTTGGTCGTGACGAGGATCACGCCAAACGCGGCGCGCGTGCCGTAGATGGAGGCCGAAGCCGCGTCTTTCAGCACGGATACGCTCTCGATGTCGTTGGGGTTCAGGCTGTTGATGTCGCCCTCGATGCCATCGATGAGGATGAGCGGCGAGTCGGTGGATCCGTTGCCGATAGAACCGGTGCCACGGATGGTTATGGCCATGGAGTTGTTGAGCATACCGCCATTGCTGTTGGCTGAGAAGTTCAAGCCTGGCACGGCACCTTGCAGGGCCTGGGTGACGTTGGTCACGGGACGGTCTTCGAGCACCTCAGAGCCAACCATCGACACGGCGCCGGTGACATTGACCTTCTTCTGCGTGCCATAACCGACCACGACGACCTCGTTGAGCTCCGTGTCGGCCGATTTCATCTCCACGTCTATCACCTTGCGGCTGCCCACTTTCACTTCCTCGTTCTTGAATCCGAGATATGATATGCGAAGCGTTGCCTGCGGCGAAACCTGCAATGAGTATTTTCCGTCGATGTCGGTAACGGTGCCACCCTTTGCGCCGACCACCACCACGGAAGCGCCAACGATGGGCTCGCCCGATGAGTCGGTGACGGTACCTGTTACCTTGATGTTCTGTGCGTAGACCATTACGGCAAAGAGCATCATCGCCATCATCATGCCCATTCGTTTAAGGGCATGACTGATTTGATTTAGTTGTTTGTCCATTAATAATAGGA
>DAIOUH010000131.1:0-3767 GCA_036751585.1 Prevotella sp.
ATATTTCTTGCCGTTCTTGATGAGCACGCCCTTGGCGTTCTTGCCTACGCGCTGACCAGCCAGGTTGTAGACGGGAGCGTTCTTGGCAGCTTCGTCAGACGTGATTTCAGAGATGCCAGACGCGCTTGACGTTGGGGCTACGGTTGGGCAAATCTCCATCCAAGTATTAAATGGGAGGATAATGCCGGTATAGTCCATAGCTGACTCCGTGTTTGGAGTGTAGCCAATTTTGAACTTGTCATAAACCATCAAGGTCTCACTGTCGTCAGCAAAATAGTTGGTGTATTGTTCATCAATGACCTTATGAAGCGTGATGTCCTTGATCTTTACGAGTTTGCAAACGTTCTCCGCCTTCGCTGCCTCTTCCACAGTCATTTCCACAGGAGTGAGGGTTCCGTCGGTTGCCGTAATATTTGATGCGGTAACGTTTGTTATCTCAGGGAGATTTTTGAATTCAGAATAAGTGCCCTCTATTGTGCCATTGAGTATTTGGCCAGGTTCGTATGCAAGATCGCTCTTGTAGATATCAATGCCACCGGTCTCGTCTGCAATATATATTTCTGTTGTTCCATTCAAGCCCTGTACCTGAGCGTTCTTCAATGTCAAGATGGCCTTGCTGCCTGCACCAATGGCCTTGAATGCAGCGATGTTGTCAACAGTAGGAGTCTCAGAAGGTGTCGGAGTGACACTACCACCTTGACCATCTGAATCGATGGTCACTTCAATCTTTGTGGCACGCACCTGGTTTGAAGATGCAGTTAATGTCACAGAGGCAGCATTTCCTTCCCATGTTCCCAAATTTCCACTTTCTTCAAAAGTATAACCATCACCAGTAAAACAACCAGGACCTTGCTTGGTAGTGCCATTGGCGGTACAAGTGAAGACTATCTTTTTGATAGTGCCTTTCGCCACGCTCGCAGTGAAAGTGGAAGATTTGTAAATGCGGTATTCATTATTTCCTGTGCTTTTATTATAGGCAGCAAAAGCGCCATTGCTGGTTCCTATGGTAACTCCATCTTTTGTGATGGATTCTTCTCCTGATTGTGGAGTGCCAGAACCTGTGTATTTTCCTTTTTCTGTCCCAGCAGTAAAGGTAACAACACTGTCTGCGAACGTTACACTCGCCACAAGAGCGAGCACCAACGAAAGTGAATAGCGTAAAAGTTTGTTCATAAGCTAATTTGTTAAATGGTTAATTAATTGATTCTAAGTTATTGTTTGGATGAAGCCAACTTATATGGCATTTCATCTTCTTGCTGCAAAGATAGGCAATAAATCTTAAACCATCCCCAAAAATGCCAATAATTTTATATTAAAATCGTGTCACAAGCAGGGGCGGGCCCTGTGCCCGTCCGCAACCCGAATAGCCCAATGCGCCACATTTGTCGATGCGTGTACACATTGGACGCGGACGGCCACAGGGGCCGCACCCTGCATTGAGGTTGAAAAACAACGCGAATATTATCATTTAGTGATTTCGCAGTTAGTAATTCAAAAAACACTAACCACTTTAATCTCCCTCTATTATCCAGCCGCCGAGCGTGCGCTTCGCGCTGTCATAGTTGACACCGATTTTCACGAGGCGCTTGCCAGAGGCAGAATAGGGCACGAGATAGCCCTTGTCGTCTATCTGACGGAGTGCCGCCTCGGCGGAGCCATCATATTTCAGTTCCGAGAGGTAGTTGGGCGCGAGGCTGCGGAACATGCCCAAACGCACCTCCTTGTTGGGATAGTCGAGGACGAAGCGGTTGGTCATGCGATTGTATTTTTTTATGGTGAGGTAACCACTCTGGTAGAGCAGCGGCAGAGCGGTGGTCATCTGTTCGGGCGACACGTCGAAGTCGTCGACTGACACGCTCTTGCCCTCTATGTCGCGAATGCCGACATGGAACTTCCTCATCACGTTTATTATATACGATGGCGTGCCTGAGCCGAACCAGTAGCTGCCAAGCCTGTGCTTTGACATCGCCAGCATGAGACTGAAAGGATTGAACACATCCTCGGAACATTCGCTGAAATGGTAGCCGTCATAATAGTTTGTCAGCTCACTGAGCATTTCGTCGTAGCTTTTGCCAAGACCTTGGGCAAACAACTCCACATCGCACCGCTCATGTCGAAATGCAGCACAGGGTGCTTCACCCACTTCTTCTCATAGTCGGCGATAGCCAAACCCTTGAACAGCTCCTTGCGGCCATCATAGTAGGCATGGAGCGTGGAGGCGAAGAGCGACTTGCCGAACCGCCTCGGACGGCTCAGGAAAACGAACTTCAGGCCTCGCTTCAAGAAGTCAACGATGTATCCCGTCTTGTCCACATAAACATAATCGCCTTCGATGACATTCTGGAACGTCTGAATGCCGATTGGGTATCTCCTTATCTCCTCTTCCATGACTTTTCATTATTTTGTCGCTAAGTTACGAAAAATATCCGACCCTTTGGCCAAAAGCCAAATAAAAAGCGTAAATTTGCAGAAAACCATACATATTTTTATTTATACCTCAACATGAACAAGCAACTAATCAGCAAGACGATGGCCACGTTGGCTCTCGCCGCTATGTCTACGCTATCCGCCGTGGCTGGCGACAACGTGAAGGCTCCCGCCCCCATACTGCCCCTGCCCGAGCAAAAGCAGGTGGACTGGCAGAAGATGGAGACCTATGCGTTCATCCATTTCGGCCTCAACACGTTCAACGACCGCGAGTGGGGCTACGGCGACTCCGACCCCAAGACCTTCAACCCCAAGCGCCTCGACTGCGAGCAGTGGGCACGCACCCTCGTGGCAGCCGGCATGAAGGGCGTAATCCTCACCGCCAAGCACCACGACGGCTTCTGCCTTTGGCCTTTCGCGGGCAACGACTACAACGTGAGCCGGTCGCCCTGGCGCGGCGGCAAGGGCAACGTGGTGCGCGAGCTGGCAGATGCCTGCAAGAAATACGGATTGAAGTTCGCCGTCTATCTCTCGCCCTGGGACCGCTCACGCGCCGAGTATGCCACGCCGCAATACCTACCCTATTTCTACGCGCAGCTGCGCGACCTCATGACCAACTACGGCAAGGTGTTTGAGGTGTGGTTCGACGGTGCCAACGGTGGCGACGGCTACTATGGCGGAGCCAAGGACAGGCGCACCATAGACCGCAAAAACTATTACAACTACCCACGTATCTTCGCCATGCTCGACAGCCTGCAGCCGCAAGCCGTGGTCTTCGGCGACGGCGGTCCCGGATGCCGATGGGTGGGCAACGAGAAGGGTTTCGCCGGCGAGACCAACTGGTCGTTCCTGCGCAAGGGAGAGGTCTACCCTGGCTATCCCAAGTATCCCGAACTGCAATATGGCCATGCCGACGGCAACCAGTGGACGGCGGCGGAGTGCGACGTGTCGATACGCCCAGGATGGTTCTATCACCCCGAGGAGGACGACAAGGTGAAGTCGCCTGAGCAACTCGTGGACCTCTACTACCGCAGCGTGGGCCACAACGCCACCTTCCTGCTCAACTTCCCCGTGGACCGCGACGGTCTCATCCACCCCATCGACTCTGCCAACGCCGTGGCGTTTCACAAGATAATAGAGCGCGAGCTTGGCCACAACCTCGTGGCTGGCATAGTGCCCAAGGTCTCCAGCACGCGCGGCAAGCAGTTCGCGGCAAAGGCCATGACCGACAACTCGTGGGACACCTATTGGGCCACGCCCGATGGTGTGACGACGGGCGACATAGAGTTCCGCCTGAAGAAGCCGCAACTCATGAACCGCATCATGCTGCAAGAATACAT
>DAIOUH010000131.1:3867-7026 GCA_036751585.1 Prevotella sp.
TGGATCTCGGCAAGCCTGTCGATGTCAACACGCTGCAATACCTGCCCGTGCAGGGCGACAAGCCCACCGGCCTGATCCACACCTACACCATCAGCACGTGCGACGCCAACGGCAACGCGCTCAGCACACTCGCATCGGGTGAGTTCTCCAACATACAGAACAACCCTATAGCGCAGACCGTCAGCTTCAAGACCGTCAAGACGCGCTACATCAAGCTCAAGGCCGACCGCATGGTCAACCCTGGCGAGAAGATCCGCTTCAGCAAGATTGGCGTGAGATAGCCAAGAAGATTGCCTTTGCCAAGGTTATTTAGGGGGCGACCATTTACCATAATCCATAAATGATTATTTGGGTAAATGGTCGCCCTCGCTTAATGGCATCCCACTTATTCCCTCATAAAAACGTGCTATTTCTTGGCTATTCCCTCATAAAAGTGTATCTTCGCACCCAATATTCCCTCATAAAAATGTAGTAGAGGACAGGATATTCCCTCATAAAAATGTAAATGGCATGAGAAGAGACATATATAACAGACTGAAAGATTGGAAGTTGTCAGACCACAGGAAGCCTTTGATCATGTATGGTGCCCGGCAAGTGGGCAAGACATACATCATCAAGGAGTTTGGAAAACATGAGTTCGCCAACATGGTCTATGTCAACTGCTACAAGAACGAGACCATCGCCCAACTCTTCCAAGAAGATGTCAATATCGACCGAATACTCATCGGGCTGTCCGCTTTCACACGACAAGCCATAACACCTGGCAAGACTCTTGTCTTTCTTGACGAGATACAAGAGATACCACCCGTATTGTCTTCGCTCAAATACTTTTGCGAAAACAAGCCGGAGCTTCATGTCATCGTGGCAGGTTCGCTGCTTGGCGTGATGAACATGAAAGGTGAATCATACCCTGTGGGCAAGGTCGACATCATGCACCTCTACCCTATGACCTACGAGGAATATTTATTGGCCAACAACGAGGAACAACTCGTGGATATACTTAAACTCGGCGACAAGGTGCTCATCAACAGCCTCGCGCCTAAATACATCGACTATCTCCGCCAATACTATTTCGTGGGAGGAATGCCCGAGGCGGTGCTCAACTTCACCCTGCACCACGACCCTATGAAGGTAAGAGACATCCAGCAGAACATTCTGACGGCATACGAGGCAGACATCAGCAAGCATACCACCGACCAGACCCAGCGAGTAAGAATGGTGTGGCAATCAATCCCGGCACAATTGGCTCGCGAGAACAAGAAGTTCGTCTATGGTGCCGTACGGAAAGGAGCGAGAGCCAAAGATTTCGAGATAGCCATCCAATGGCTGATCGACGCAGGCCTCGTTCACAAGGTTGAGCGGACGAGAGAAGCCAAAGTCCCACTGAAATTCTATGCTGACATGGAAGCGTTCAAACTTTATTTGCTCGACGTGGGCTTGTTGGGGGCACTCACGATGACACCACCCGACCAGATACTTATCGGCGACAATGTTTTCAGCGAGTACAAGGGAGCCTTCACCGAGAATTTTGTCCTGCAAGAAATGAAGACGATACCCAACCTGCCTGTCTATTATTACAGCAAGGACAACTCCACGCAAGAGATAGACTTCATCGCACAAGCAGGAAGTAATGTTCTACCGATAGAGGTAAAAGCTGAAGTGAACGTTAAAGCCAAGTCGCTTTCCGCCTTCATCAACCACGACTTCGCCTCCCTTCACCTGAAAGGCATACGCTTCTCCATGCTCGGGTTCCACGACCAAGGGTGGATGGAAAACGTGCCACTGTTCGCGGCAAAGGAATATATCTCGCAAAATAGGGAAACGCCTATGTTAAAATAGGGGAAAAAGATGCCGTGGCCTACGTTTTTGCCGTAACTTTGCAGACAGAAGAATAAAAAAAAGGACAAAGAATTATGATGTGCAAGTCATTCATCATCGGTATGTCGGCACTGCTGCTTCTCGGCAGTTGCGACACTTACACGGGCACTGGCGCCTACATGGGCAGCACCTTGGGTAGCATCTTCGGTTCGGCTATCGGCGGCATCGCCGGAGGCCCTCACGGCAGCGATGTTGGCACGATAGTAGGCATGGTGGGCGGAGCCGTGGCTGGAGCCGCCATTGGCCAAGCCACCGACCAGAAGCAGCAGGCGCAGCGCGAGGCCGACATTGCCGACATGCGCGCGAGAAGGGCAGAGAGGCAGGCAAGGAGCCAAAGCTCATACCCCGACTACAACTACAACAACAATGGGTATGACAACAACAGCGACAGCTCATACGGCTCAAACAGCGGTAGCGGCTTCGACGCCAACAACGGGGGCGACGACCGCATCTACGACTTCAAAGGCTCCGACTACAGCGGCAACTACAGCGCGCAGCAGCCTAACGTGAACATGCCCATGGAGTCGAGCGTGGAGAGCCTTGCCGGGAACCTGAAATACACTCCCGACATTGAGATAAAGAACGCGCGTTTCGTCGACGACAACCAAGACGGCAAGATAGAGCGCGGCGAGCTGAGCAAGGTCATCTTCGAGGTCTACAACCGCGGCAACCACACGCTCTACGACATCGTGCCCACGGTGGTGGAAGCCTCGGGCAACCGCCACATCATCATCTCGCCAAACATGCACGTGGAGTCGATACAGCCGGGCAAGGGCATCAGGTACACCGCCCTTGTGAAGGCCGACGACCGCCTGAAGGACGGCAACGCCCACTTCTGCGTCAGCGTGGTGCAGGGCGACAAGAAAATAAGCAAGGTCTGCGAGTTCAACATCCCCACGGTGAAATAGAACCACGGTGAGATAAACCACACAGCGAAATAAAAACCTCGGCGGCTTCACACGGCTATGTCCATGATGACATGGCCGTGTGAAGCCGCCGTTTTTTCAAAGCACTTTTTGTCGTGATTCGGCTCCACGCTTAAAAGCCATCGGCTTTACGCTTGAATCGCGTTGCCTTCACGCTTGAATCGCGACGGCTCCACGCTTGAATCGCGGCGCGATTCAACCGTAAAGCCGACGGCAGTACAATGCAAAGCCGAACAGGGGAAAATAAGCCCTTGCTTCGCCCATCAAAAGGTGCCTATTTTCCTGATGTCGTCCTCGAAGGTCTCCTTGTCGTTGAGCGCGCCTTTCTTGATGTGGGCACGATAGTTGTAGATGG
>DAIOUH010000132.1:0-6951 GCA_036751585.1 Prevotella sp.
AGCAGCTTGCCAAGAGCCACCTCACGGCCAGCCTTGTCGTTGGCAAGAATCATCTCGCGCATGGCCTTAATCTTGTCATTGTCGAAGAACATGTGCTCCGTACGGCACAGACCTATGCCAATAGCACCAAACTTCTTTGCCACCTCAGCGTCGTGAGGAGTATCAGCATTAGTGCGAACAACCATGCGAGTATACTTGTCGCAAAGCTTCATCAGTTCAGCGAAGTCGCCAGACACCGTGGCAGGCTTGGTAGTCACCTCACCTTTATATACCTCGCCTGTTGAGCCATTGAGCGATATGTAATCTCCCTCATGCAGCACCACACCATCAATTTCCACTGTACGTGACTTGTAATCAACCGATATGGCTCCTGCGCCAGACACGCAACACTTGCCCATACCGCGAGCCACCACAGCAGCATGTGAGGTCATGCCACCTCGAGCCGTAAGGATGCCCTCAGCGGCCGACATGCCTGCCAAATCCTCAGGCGATGTCTCAATGCGCACCATAACTACATTGTGACCCTCATCATGCCATTTTGTAGCGTCATCGGCAAAGAAGACTATCTGACCACAAGCAGCACCCGGAGACGCAGGTAAGCCCCTTGTCAAGACTTTTGCTTTTGCCAAGGCATTCTTGTCGAATACAGGATGAAGAAGCTCATCAAGCTTGTTTGGCTCACAGCGCTCAATGGCGGTCTTCTCATCAATCTCGCCTTCATGAAGCAAATCCATGGCAATCTTCACCATTGCCGTGCCAGTGCGCTTACCATTACGTGTCTGCAGGAACCACAGCTTGCCTTCCTGGACAGTGAATTCCATGTCTTGCATATCATGGTAATGCTTCTCCAGCTTGTCTTGCAAGGCGTTAAGCTGGCTGTAAATTTCCGGCATTGCTTCTTCCATTGACGGGAATTTGGCCGCACGAATATCCTCAGATATTCCTTGCTGCTTTGCCCAACGCAAAGAGCCTTCTTTCGTAATCTGCTGTGGAGTGCGTATGCCAGCAACGACATCCTCACCTTGGGCGTTGACAAGATACTCTCCATTGAAACGGTTCTCACCAGTGGCGGCATCGCGGCTGAAGCAAACACCCGTAGCCGAAGTGTCGCCCATATTGCCAAACACCATGGCCATGACGGTAACAGCAGTGCCCCACTCCTGTGGAATGCCCTCCATCTTGCGGTAAAGGATTGCGCGTTCGTTCATCCAAGAGTCGAACACAGCGCAAATGGCACCCCAAAGCTGATCGATAGGATTTTCTGGGAACACCTCGCCCGTGCGCTCCTTGATGGCAGCCTTGAACAAGCTCACGAGCTCTTTGAGTTCATCAACGTTCATCTCATTGTCGAGCACGATGCCTCGCTTTGCCTTCACGCTCTCAATGATGGCCTCAAATGGATCAATGTCGTCTTTGTTTACAGGCTTCATGCCAAGCACCACGTCGCCATACATTTGCACGAAACGACGATAACTGTCATAAGCGAAACGTTCATTGCCAGTTTTCTTTGCCAAACCTACAACGACCTTGTCGTTCAAGCCAAGGTTCAAGATTGTGTCCATCATGCCTGGCATCGACGCGCGAGCGCCAGAACGCACACTCACAAGCAGCGGGTTCTCGGCATCACCAAAACGCAAGCCCATCAAACTCTCAATGTGCTTGACGCTTTTCTCCACATCATCTTTTAGAAGAGAAACCACATCTGCCTTGCCTTTCTCAAAATATTCGTTGCAAACGTCTGTTGTTATAGTGAAACCAGGAGGCACAGGCACGCCAATGAGATTCATCTCAGCAAGATTGGCGCCTTTACCACCAAGTAAGTTTCGCATGTCGGCACGGCCTTCCGCCTTGCCATTACCAAAGGTATATACCCTTTTCTCGTTCATATAGTTATATTGTTTATTGTAAATTGCGTTAGTATAGGGTGTTTTGTAATGCTGACATTGCAAAGTTAACAAATTTGTTTTAGTATCGCAAATTAAACAATGAAAAAAGCACGTCTCTAAACATCTTTTTTCATGTTAACGCAAACAAAAAGCGAAAAGTTTTGTCAATGACACACTTTTCAAGTAATTTTGCATAAGAAACAAATACGTTATGAGCAGAAACCGCAAACCAAACACCATCCTTGAGAGTGTCACCATCGAAGCCATTGCCGCAGAAGGCAAGTGCCTTTTTCATCACGACAACTATGTAGTCTTCGTACCATTTTGCGTACCAGGAGACGTGGCCAACGTAGAGATACTCAGAAAAAAGCACAGTTACGCCGAGGGGCGTATATTGCGATTCATCAAAAAGAGCGACGTGAGAGCTGAGCCGTTTTGCCAGCATTTTGGAATCTGTGGCGGTTGCAAATGGCAAAACCTGCCCTACGAAGAGCAATTAAAGGCGAAACAAAAACAAGTCACAGACCAACTTACCCGAATCGGCAAGATAGAATTGCCAGAGATTAGCCCTATCCTCGCCTCTGTCAAGACGAAAGAGTACCGCAACAAACTGGAGTTTGGCTGTTGCGATCGCCGATGGTTCACAAAAGAGGAGCTAAACGATGAGAGCCTCAACCTTGCCGAGGGCAACCATTCTGCCATTGGCTTCCACATCACAGGCGCGTTCGACAAGATTTACCCCATAAGCAAATGCTGGCTCATGGACGACTTGCACAACCAGATACGCAACGAGATTGAGCGGTATGCCAAGGAGATTGGCATGACTTTCTATGACGTGAGGGCACAGAAAGGCTTGCTGAGAAACCTCATGTTCCGCAATTCCAACACTGGAGAATGGATGTTGCTCATCCAGTTCCATTATGACAATCCCAACGACGACGAACTTGCCAAGCAACTTATGCAGCATATAGCTGATAAATTCCCTCAAATATCCTCTTTAATATATGTGGACAATCAAAAGGGAAACGACACCATCGGCGACCAAGAACTGACAACATTCAAGGGCACCGACTTCATCTACGAGATGATGGGCGATTTGAAGTTCAAGGTCGGGCCAAAGAGTTTCTACCAGACCAACACCGAGCAAGCTCATCGCCTTTACGATGTAGCCAAGGGCTTTGCGTTCAAAGGCTTACCAAACAATGCCACCCCACTTATCTATGACTTATACACTGGCACTGGCACCATCGCCAACTACGTGGCACGAGAGGCACGCGAAGTGATAGGCATCGAATATGTCCCGGAGGCTATCGAGGATGCCAAGGTAAACAGCGCAATAAACAACATAACCAACACAAGGTTCTATGCCGGTGACATGCGCAAGATCCTCACAGATTCGTTCATCGAAGAGCATGGCCGTCCCGACATCATCATCACCGACCCGCCACGTGCCGGAATGCACCCAGACGTTGTGAACGTCATCCTCAACGCGCAACCAAAACGCATAGTTTACGTCAGCTGCAACCCTGCCACGCAAGCCAGAGACCTCCAGCTGATGGATGTGAAATACAAGGTTGCCGCCGTGCAACCAGTGGACATGTTCCCACATACTCCGCACGTTGAGAACGTTGTCTTGCTCGAACTACGTCAGGCTTCAAGCGAGAAGTAAATCATTTCATCACAATGGCCTATTATTTCATATTCTCCAAGACCGACCTGCTGCTTGAACGTCAGGCCGACGGCACTCACACCATCCCCCGCTCAGACGACGTGCCAGTAAAAATCCACCCATGGACTCACGTCATGAGTGTCAGCCCTATGGAGGACGGCACCGAGGTATACACTTTCAAGGTTGAGAATCCAAAGCAAATAGAAATCCTGTCGGAAAGCCTGAAAAGCGACGGCTACGATTTCATTGGACTTCGCGAGTCGTTCTACCACCTTCCCACAGAACTGTATCTGAAGGCTGGCAAATGCCAGGAGTTACTCTATTGGGACTTCAACACCCAATATTGCGGTGTTTGTGGCTCGCCAATGAAGATGCACACAATCATATCAAAGCGGTGCACACAATGCGGCAAAGAGGTGTGGCCACAGCTCGCCACTGCCATTATAGTGCTCATACACAAAGGCGATGACGTGCTTCTTGTCCACGCCAAAAACTTCAAAGGCGATTTCTACGGGCTCGTTGCAGGCTTCGTGGAGACGGGCGAGACATTGGAAGAAGCCGTCAGGCGCGAGGTCATGGAAGAGACACACCTCACCATCAAGAACCTCACCTACTTCGGCTCACAACCGTGGCCCTACCCTTGCGGTCTTATGGTCGGTTTCATGGCTGAGTATGAGTCTGGCGACATACACCTCCAGCGCTCCGAGCTATCACGCGGCGCATGGTTCCACTACGACAAGTTGCCACAGATTCCACAAAAACTGAGCATAGCGCGCAAAATCATAGACAAATGGCTTGAGCAATATGGCATAACGAGCCAGCAGCCATAACATTTTTGCAAGCCACACATATTTATAATTAAGACAATTGGTCAAACTTAAAATAAATTTTCTGCAAAGAGCTCTTTTGACAATTAAAAAGAGTATCTTTGCAGAAATTTTTTAATAAACTAAAAGTAAACACACTGAAAACAAAAATCTAACTGTTATAAGCATGGATTGGATAATAAATTTATTCACCACACAAGATTCAGTTGCCCACATCGTCTTGCTTTACGGCATAGTGATTGCCATAGGCATATTGTTGGGTAAGCTGAAGATAGGAGGCATCTCACTCGGGGTCACCTTCGTCTTGTTTTGTGGCATTGTGGCGGGTCACTTTGGTTTTACCGGCCCCACCCCAATTCTAAACTTTTTGCAGGACTTTGGACTTATCTTGTTCGTCTTCTGCATTGGCCTGCAAGTTGGCCCTGGATTCTTCGAGAGTTTCAAGAAAGGTGGCGTGGCACTCAATGGAATGTCAGTATTGATGATTTTCCTAAACATCATCGTGATGTTCGCGTGCTACTACCTGTTCTTCGACACGTCAAACAAGACCAACCTGCCAATGATGATTGGCGTGCTCTATGGTGCCGTCACCAACACTCCTGGTCTTGGTGCCGCCAACGAAGCCTTAACATCCGTCTTCACTAACGGCCAAATTCCCCAGATTGCCAATGGATATGCCTGTGCCTACCCTCTTGGCGTGCTGGGCATCATCGGCGCGACAATCCTCATAAGGTTCATCACCAAGACTAACTTAAAGAAAGAAGAGGAAGAACTTGAAGCTGAAGAGGCAGCCAACCCTCATGCCAAGCCTTTGGCTATCACGCTTGAGGTGAGCAATGCCTATCTCGCCGGACGCACATTGTCGCAGATATGCGAGTTTCTCGGTCGCGATATAGTGTGCACGCGCATCTTGCACCAAGGCGAGATGTCCATTCCAAACAAGAACACTAAGTTTGAGGTTGGCGACAAGTTGCATATCGTATGCGCCGAGGCAGACGCGGAGGCCATCAAGGCGTTCATCGGTCCTGAGACTGATTTCGAATGGGAGAACGCCAAAGCTGAAAATCAACCCATGATTTCCAAGCGTATCATCGTCACCAACCCTAAGATGAATGGCAAGACCCTCGGCAAGATGCACTTCTCATCGGTCTACGGTGTCAACATCACTCGCATCACCCGTCAAGGCATGGACCTCTTTGCTTCTCGCAACCACCACTTCCACATTGGCGACCGTGTAATGGTCGTGGGTCGCGAGGAAGACGTCAACCGCGTGGCGGAACTCATGGGAAACTCAGCCCGCAGGTTAAACGTGCCAAACATCGCCACCATTTTCATCGGAATAGTCATTGGTATTCTTTTCGGAAGCATACCTATCGCCATACCTGGCGTGCCGGTGCCGTTGAAGCTCGGACTTGCCGGCGGCCCTCTCATCATCGCCATCCTCATTGGCCGCTTCGGCTACCGCATCAAGCTCGTCACCTACACCACGACATCAGCCAACATGATGCTCCGCGAGATGGGTCTCGCTCTCTTCTTGGCGAGCGTGGGCATCAAGGCAGGTGCAGGATTCGTTCACACCGTCGTGCAAGGCGATGGATTGCTCTACGTGCTCACGGGATTCTTCATCACCGTCATCCCGATTCTCATCGTGGGTCCTTTGGCAAGATGGAAGTTCAAGTTCAACTACTTCACGCTCATGGGCATGATTGCCGGTACGTATACCGATCCGCCAGCACTTGCCTACGCCAACTCGAGTTGCTCAAAGGAAGCCCCGGCAATTGGCTATTCCACCGTTTACCCATTGTCTATGTTCTTGCGCATCTTCACCGCGCAAATCTGCGTGCTGTTCTTCTGCGGGTAACACGCTTTGGGTATGTCAACAACCTAATTGACAAGACACATTATAATAATATTGAACACGCTTTCTCCATTGATTTGGAGGAAGCGTGTTTTTTATATGTTATGCGCAAAATGAAAGAAATGAAGAAAAAAACGCACAAAACAATAAAAAGACACAACAATAGTTTGCCAATTGAAAAAGATAATCTATCTTTGCCCAAATATCGAAAACTAATATAATCTATTATTATGTCTAACGAAATTGAAGTGAAAGAGCTGAGCGATGTCGTAGTGCGTTTTTCGGGCGACTCTGGTGATGGCATGCAGCTTGCAGGAAACATTTTCTCCACTGTCTCCGCCACGGTAGGCAACGGAATATCGACATTTCCCGATTATCCAGCCGACATTCGCGCCCCGCAAGGCTCATTGACAGGCGTGAGCGGATTCCAAGTGCACATTGGCGAAGGCAAGGTCTTCACGCCTGGCGACAAGTGCGACGTACTCGTGGCAATGAACGCCGCGGCATTGAAGACGCAATACAAATATGCCAAGCCCACTGCCACCATCATCATTGACACCGACTCCTTCGGCCCTAACGACTTGAACAAGGCTCAGTTCAAGACTGACGATTACCTTGAGGAGATGGGCATAGACAACGATCGCGTGGTGGCTTGTCCCATCACGAAGATGGTCAAGGCTTGTCTCAAGGACGAGAACATGGACAACAAGA
>DAIOUH010000133.1:0-6918 GCA_036751585.1 Prevotella sp.
CTTTCCATCATTTCTTCTTTTGCCTTCTCATCAGCGATTATGTTGCCAATATACGCCCCGTTGTTTGTCTTGAAAAGAGATAGGCCCCGATAATCTATCCTGCCCTTCCCGTCGCACATGAATTCCATTCCGAAGTCAATAATCTTTTCATAATAAGGTTCAATCATTACGCAACCTTGATGTTTGACGACATTGTTGAGCCAACCTTCAAGTTGCTTGGATGAATTTTCATCAATGTATCTCACTCCCCTTCCGCTGCAACTCCAAGGTGACTTAGCCACTGCACGTTGGTGGGTTGAGATGAAGCCATTTAGTTCTTCCAAATCGTGACATGTTTTTGCTTCCCCTGTGGTCTCCCCTATTTTTGTAAGCGCTGGCAACAGATGGTTAGCACTCCATCCACGATGACTGATTCTCTTGACGAAGTTGAGATAATCATTGTCAGGCAGTACGGATTCAGGTATACCACAATGAATGAAATGCTCACGCACAGGTAAATCCCACCCCCATGGTTCTATATCCAAGTCAAGGCAATTGGATGCCATACGTGATAAGTCGTTGCTGTCTATGAAATTGCAAGGCTTGCTTAAACCACTACTTTTATATTGTTTCCATGCATAGTCAACGTCGTCAACCAATACGGCATCGTCTTCTTTTGCCCAAATGGCAGGAAGAAAACCCAAATCGTGGCGAAGCAAACGACCAGCGCGAGGCGGTGTGAAATTTACCAAGCCTGAGGCAAGGGCCATGTCGTGTTCGGGATTGAATAAAAAGATTTTCATAGGTATCATCTTTCTTCTTTTACATTCGCAAAGCTAATATTTAATTCTGGAAGACACAAGATTTTTCCAAGAAACTTGTTCATAACGGATTTATCATTAAAAAAAACTAAAAATTGCAACTCTTGTAATGTTGACTTTGCAAAAAACAAAATAACTTGTATCTTTGCAATCGCAAAAACACGCATATGGAGTTGATGGAATCTTTCTTTAAGACACATGCCTATCTTATCGATCATACCCATGCTACGGTACGTCGTAGCCTCATGGATGAAATCGATTGGAGTCATCGGCTTATTGGCATAAAGGGCACACGTGGCGTGGGAAAGACTACCTTCCTTCTTGAGTATGCTAAGGAGAAATTTGGAAAGAACAATCGCCAATGCCTTTATGTTAACATGAACAATTTTTATTTTCAAGGCAATGGCATTTCCGATTTCGCCGGAGAGTTTGTTCGCAATGGCGGCAAGGTCTTGTTGCTTGACCAAATATTCAAGCAACCCAATTGGAGTCAAGAACTTAGAAAGTGTTACGACCTCTACCCGGAGTTGAGAATCGTGTTCACTGGCTCCAGTGTCATGCGGTTGAAGACCGACTATCCTGCCATAAAAGACATATTGCATTTCTATTATCTCAGGGGCTTTTCGTTCCGTGAATATTTGAACCTCACGGCTGGCACGAGTTTTCGACCGTATACTCTTGATGAAATATTAAACAATCATGAGCATATAGCCAAAAAAGTGCTGCCGATAGTTAGCCCCAAGGATTATTTTGCCGACTATCTTCACCACGGATTCTACCCTTTCTTCCTTGAACAACGCAACTTCTCGGAGAACTTGTTGAAGACGATGAACATGATGACTGAGGTAGACATACTCATCATAAAGCAGATAGAGCTGAAATACTTGGCGAAAATCAAGAAGTTGTTTTATCTTCTTGCGGTTGAAGGCCCTATTGCCCCTAATGTCAGTCAGTTGGCTCAACAAATAAATACGAGCCGCGCTACGGTGATGAACTATATAAAGTATCTCACCGACGCTCGCCTGCTGAACATGATATACTATCATGACATGGACTTCCCCAAGAAGCCGGCAAAGGTGATGATGCACAACCCTAACCTCATGTACGCCATCTATCCAATAACGGTCGTTCAACAAGAACTGATGGAGACGTTCTTTGTCAACACCATGTGGAAAGACCATGTGGTGAACCAAGGCGACAAGCCACAAAGCTACATGATTGACGGCAATCTGAGGTTCAAGGTGTGTGATGCCAATTCCACCACGAAGACCAGGTTCAACAAGGGTACTTGGTATGCGAGATACAACACCGAAGTGGGTCACGACAATCAGATACCCCTTTGGTTGTTTGGCTTCTTATATTAGAGACAAGGCTTGATTTAATAAACAAAAGAATAATAAGATATTATACAACAACATTAATTTCTATTGTAGTAATATGGATAAAAAAAAGAAATTTGTGACGGTCGATGGTAATACCGCCGCTGCTCATGTGAGCTACATGTTCACTGAGGTTGCTGCCATTTACCCTATCACCCCATCCTCTCCTATGGCGGAGCATGTGGATGAATGGGCTGCTAAGGGTCGCAAAAATCTCTTTGGTCAGACAGTATCTGTCCAGGAGATGGAATCTGAAGGTGGTGCCGCAGGTGCCGTCCACGGTTCTCTGCAGGCTGGTGCCCTGACAAGTACATACACGGCTTCGCAGGGTCTCCTGCTGATGATTCCTAATATGTACAAGATTGCCGGAGAGTTGCTTCCTTGCGTGTTCAACGTTTCAGCTCGTACACTGGCTTCTCACTCACTGTGTATCTTCGGTGATCACCAGGACGTGATGGCTTGCCGCCAGACAGGTTTTGCCATGTTCTGCTCTGGTTCAGTACAGGAGGTGATGGACCTCTCAGCCGTGCCTTACCTTTCAACACTTGAAAGTTCTGTTCCATTCATCAACTTCTTTGATGGTTTCCGCACATCCCACGAGTACCACAAGGTTGAGGAGATTGATATGGAAGATATTCGTCCTCTTGTCAATCCTGAGTGGATTAAGAGATTCCGTGACCGTGCCATGAGCCCAGAGCGTCCTGACACGCGTGGTACAGCAGAGAACCCAGAGACGTTCTTCACTCATCGTGAGGCTTGCAACAAGTATTATGAGGCAGTGCCAGAGATTGTGGAGAAGCACCTCGCCGAGATTTCCAAGATCACAGGCAGGGAGTATCACCTCTTCAACTATTATGGCGCCCCTGACGCAGAGAACATCATCGTGCTCATGGGTTCTGCCACAGAGCCAGCTCGTGAGGCTATCGACTATCTCACAAAGCAGGGCAAGAAGGTAGGTATGGTTGCCGTGCACCTCTATCGTCCATTCAGCGTGGAGGCTATCCGCAAGGCCATTCCTGACACAGTGAAGCGCATTGCCGTGCTCGATCGCACCAAGGAGCCTGGAGCTGAGGGCGAGCCTCTCTACCTCGACGTGAAGAGTGCCCTCTACGATGATCCACGCAAGCCAATGATCGTTGGCGGTCGTTATGGTCTTGGATCAAACGACACAACTCCTGCAAAGATCGTGTCTGTGTTCAACAACTTGGAGCTTCCTACTCCTAAGAACCATTTCACCATTGGTATTGTTGATGACGTTACGTTTACAAGTCTGCCAGAGGTTCCTGAGATTCCTATGGGTGGCGACAGCCTGTTCGAGGCTAAGTTCTACGGCTTGGGATCTGATGGTACCGTAGGTGCCAACAAGAACTCCGTACAGATTATCGGTAACAACACCGACAAGTATTGCCAGGCTTACTTCTCTTACGACTCTAAGAAGTCGGGTGGTTTCACTTGCTCTCACCTCCGCTTTGGTGATGAGCCTATCCACTCAGCTTATCAGGTCAATACGCCAAACTTCGTGGCTTGCCACGTTCAGGCTTATCTGAACATGTATGACGTGACCCGTGGTCTTCGCGACGGTGGCACATTCCTTCTCAATACCATTTTTGATGGTGATGAGTTGCTGAACTTCATTCCTAACAAGGTTAAGCGCTACTTCGCTAAGCATCACATCAAGGTTTACTATATTAACGCCACAAAGATTGGTCAGGAGATTGGCTTGGGCAACCGCACCAACACCATCCTGCAGTCTGCGTTCTTCCGCATCACGAAGGTTATTCCTATCGACCTTGCCGTTGAGCAGATGAAGGCATTCATCGTCAAGTCTTATGGCAAGAAGGGTCAGGATGTGGTTGACAAGAACTATGCCGCCGTTGACCGTGGTGGCGAGTACAAGGAGCTTGCCGTAGACCCAGCATGGGCTAACCTGCCTGATGACGCTAAGGTTGAAGACGACGCACCTGCATTTGTCAAGGAGATTGTCCGTCCGATGAACGCTCAGGCTGGCGACCTGTTGAAGGTCTCCGACTTCGTGAAGTTCGGCACGACTGATGGCACATGGCAAAGCGGCACCGCTGCTTACGACAAGCGTGGTGTTGAGGCTTTCGTTCCAGAATGGAACCCAGAGAACTGTATCCAGTGTAACAAGTGCGCATTCTGCTGTCCTCACTCATGCATCCGCCCATTCGTATTGGATGAGAAGGAAGCTGCCGGCTTCGATGGCGCTACCATCAACATGCTTGCCCCGAAGCAGCTGAAAGGCATGCAATTCCGTATCCAGACTTCAGTCCTCGACTGCCTTGGTTGCGGCAACTGCGCTGATGTTTGCCCAGGCAAGAAGGGCGAGAAGGCCTTGAAGATGGTTCCTTTCAATGTCGACGACGAGAAGATGAAGAAGGAGAATGCCAATTGGGAGTATCTCGTTAAGAACGTCAAGTCAAAGCAGTCTTTGGTAGACATCAAGCAGAGTCCTAAGAACTCTCAGTTTGCCCAGCCTCTCTTCGAGTTCTCTGGTGCATGCTCTGGTTGCGGTGAGACTCCTTATGTCAAGCTCATCTCTCAGCTCTTTGGCGACCGCGAGATGATCGCAAACGCCACAGGTTGCTCTTCCATCTATTCCGCTTCGGTACCTTCTACTCCTTATTGCACCAATGCAAAGGGTCAGGGTCCTGCGTTCAACAACTCCTTGTTTGAGGACTTCTGCGAGTTCGGTCTCGGTATGACCCTTGCCAACAAGAAGATGAAGAAGCGCATCACCCTCCTGCTCCAGCACAAGATGGAGAGCGAGCACACGGGTGATGACTTCAAGAAGGCTGCACAGCAATGGATTGACAACCAAAACGATGCTGAGGGCTCAAAGGCAGCAGCCGAAGTGCTGAAGCCTCTCATCGAGCGCGACGCTGCGGCAGGTTGCAAGTGCGCCCAGGAGCTGAAGACCCTCGACCACTATCTCGTAAAGCGCAGCCAGTGGATCATTGGTGGTGATGGTGCTTCTTACGATATTGGTTACGGAGGTCTCGACCATGTTTTGTCTACTGGTGAGGACGTAAATATCCTCGTTCTCGACACTGAGGTTTACTCTAACACGGGTGGTCAGTCATCTAAGGCTACACCTCTTGGCGCTATCGCTCAGTTCGCGGCAAGCGGAAAGAGAGTCACCAAGAAAGACCTCGGCTTGATGGAGACAACTTATGGCTACATCTATGTCGCCCAGGTCGCTATGGGTGCCGACAATGCACAGACATTGAAGGCCATCCGTGAGGCTGAGGCTTATCCAGGCCCATCTCTTGTCATTGCTTATGCTCCATGTATCAACCATGGTATCAAGGGTTCAAAGGCCGACAAGCGTAATATGGGTCGCTCACAACACGAGGAGGCTCTCGCCGTTGAGTGCGGTTACTGGCATCTCTGGCGTTTCAATCCTGAACTCGCCAAGGAAGGCAAGAACCCATTCACACTCGACTCAAAGGCTCCGCAGTGGGATAAGTTCCAGGATTACCTCATGGGTGAGGTCCGCTTCTCTTCATTGAAGAAGGCTGTGCCCGACCAGGCAGGTGAGCTCTTCGAAGAGACAGAGAAGAGCGCTAAGCGCCGTTATCAGTCATACGTGCGCAAGGCCGCTGAGGATTGGAGTGAGAGCATCTAATTGTTTCAACAACAATTCATTAGACTAATATATAAAAAGGAGGTTGCCAACAGGCAACCTCCTTTTTTCTTATTCTTTCAATTTTCGTTGAAGATACGACGATAATAAGTTTTCAACAGTAAGCAATCACTTTCAGAAATTATAGTAAAGACGGGCGCACGCCACGGTAAACTTACCGTCATTGTTTTTTATATATTGAAAAGTGGGTTGCACGGCTATCGAATTGGTCAATTGCCTTTTCCATGTTACCTCCAGTGAGTATTCATTGCCTTGTTGGAATCTCGCGTATTGACCGGAAATGCCGCATTCGTTTTTCGCGTCGCTATAGGCTCCTCCTATCTCACCATAACGGTAACAACTGTTTTTGTGGCTTGTGTTCTCAGAATATTGGACCATGCACGAGATGTTTTTGTCTGCTCCCTTCCATACTTCCTGTTCACCATACACCCACCATGCGCAAGTCGTTTTGTGTATGTCTTCTTCGGGTGGCGCCATATTTCCGTCATCGTCTATTGGAAATTGGCGTGTGTGTACGGCTACACCGGCAAAGTAATGTCCGCTATTTGAGCTATAGTCAAGCTGGGAGATGTTGAATATGCCGTCTCTTCTTGGGCGCACGATAAATGGGTTGTCATTGCCTTTCCACCCATTGTATCCCATGCCGTTGTAGATACTGTTGCGGAAAGTCCAGTTGCCCTTTGACACGTCGAAATAGACGGTCAAGCCAGAGTTTGGATAGTTGGCTATTGGATAACTCGCCGCGATGGTGGGGAATATTCCGCATGAGCTGTTGACAAAAAACGAGGTGACTGGCGATACGAAGAAGTCCTCGTTCACATTCCTCACGCCTAAAAACACATGACCAGCCTTGAACGTCTGCATATAGCCCAAGACGGCTATTGCGGCAACCATGTTGTCGGCATCAAGGTTTGAGAAATCTTGCCAGTCGCCGATGACGTTCTCGTTTGTCTTTGCCACGTGTAAAGTGGAGGCTTCTATCGAACCATTGACCTTCTTGATTGGTACACTTAGGTTCAAACGTAGTTGGTTCACGAAATTTGTCTTGCCGTTCATGCCCCATTGCCATTCGGAG
>DAIOUH010000134.1:0-3820 GCA_036751585.1 Prevotella sp.
TCGATTTCTAAAAAATCGTCACTCGTGGTGATATTTCTCACCTTTAAGTATGGTGCAAGCGCGATAAAGTTGCTCAGCGAAAATGAGCCTCACCATCTGGTGGGAAAAGGTCATGCGCGACAGCGACACCATGTCGTTGGCACGCTTATACACCTCCTCGGAGAATCCGTATGGCCCGCCAATGGCAAGCACGAGGTTGCGGCCTGAAGCCTGTCGTTTGCCAAGCCACTTTGCGAAGTCGACGCTGCGTCGTTCCTCGCCTCGCTCATCGAGAAGCACGAGGCAGTCTTGCGATGACACGTTGCCGAGAATGAGCGCGCCCTCGCGTTCCTTCTGCTGGTTCTCGGAAAGGGCACGAGAGTTTTTAATGTCAGGAATGACCTTGATGGCGAATGGCATGTAGTGATTCACGCGGTCGGCGTAATCGTCGATAGCAGCCTTGTAGAGCTTGCCGTCAGTCTTTCCGATAAGAATCAGTGTTGTCTTCATATATATCTGCGCACCTCGTCGATGCTCTTGTTTATGCATTCATGTCTCTTTGCAAAGATACGGCATTTTATTCAAAGAAGGCGCAAAATGTATCAATCATTTTCGCGCTGGTCATTTGTTTACATTGTCAATGCCATGATTATTTCTCAGCGTTTCGTTTCCATAGCCTCACGCCGTCTATAGTGCAGAAAGGGTGGTAATGCCTGTTGAGTATGGGACGGATGACCTCATTGTTTCCACCATAATCCAATATCCATTTAGCACGCAAGGAAGCAAATGAATTATAAATCCGAGGAGTGAGCGAATGACCAAGACTCGCCTCAAAATCTTGCAAGACAAAATAAGGATAGCAAGGTTTCATGCCCGAATAAGCATACACGTCGGCACTCCATGCATTGTAAGCCACAAACTTGTCACTGTCACCAACGGGGATAACTGACTTTAACCTCGCGATGGCTGTATCAGGATATTCAGGGGCCTTGCCAATGAGGTTTCGCCGTTGGTCAAAGACATCCTTGGAGGATGCCAAAATTATGATAATCGCCATTGCCATGACCACACGGCGTGAGAGTCTTGACATACTTTTGTCGGGTTCTCTTTTCATCTTTGCGATGCACAACAGTGATACTGGTATATATGGTAGCACCACCATGGCATACATTGGCGAACGACGACTGAAGAAGAACCATGCCAACGACACCACCGATGACAACAACCAGGCAAAGCCCTCAACACGATAATTTTTTACGAAAATGAGCCATACGGAGACTGGCAGCATTATGAACATTGGCAGATAGTCCTTGACGAAGGATGCCAAAACATAAGGTGAGCCTAAACGGAAAGCGTAAGAATTGGAAGCGTACTCAAGACTATAAAAAAGCGTACCATACCATAACTCATGCTCAAGCCCGTTCAAGCCAAAGTATATGGCGAATGGCACGACCACCACTGCCGCACCCAGTGAGAAAAGCGCAATGCCTTCTGCTATGCTCCGCCACTGGCGCTTGACAACGAGAATTATAAACACTACCAGCAACAATGGGCCCACGACCACGAAATCAGTAAGTCGAGACATGAGGCACCACCCAGCCAAAAGTCCCCAAACGAATGAATAAGAACGTGGTAACCGCCTCGGCTTGCCAGCAACGTCAAGGTACTTGCACACAAGCCATGCCGACAACATTTGAAGTGGCAAGCCGTATTCGCTCACCGTATTGCCATCGCTCTCCTTGGTGATGAACGCGATAGGGATGAGAAGGCTTAAAAGTGTGGCGACACCATTTTTTACCCCCCCCAACGCAGCATTCGCAGGGCTACCATCGAGGATAAAGAAAGCGCGACGAGCTGGATAACAAACACCCCCACCTTGCATCCGGCAATTCCATAACCCAAAGCATTGACGAAAAATATTATCGGGCCCTTCAAGTCCCACAGGTCACGGTATGGTAGAGCCCCGCCCGAAGCCCAATATTTGCCTATGACCTGAAACATGTTGCTGTCAAAGGTCTGCGTGTTTCCGAATAGCCACGAGGTGGATGGGGAGAAAAAGGTAAGGATGGCAAATGAGAAAAACACTATCGCGCAAAGTTGCCACCAATATGTATTATGCCTTTTCATCTTACTCATAATTTGCTGGCAACCATTCTAATCCTATAACCAATGAAGCGGCGGAGCAGTTCAGCAAAACCAGTCAGTCTCAACAATGGCTTGCAACTACTGCGCAACGCTATGCGCTCCACAAGGCTCAGACGGTAGCCACACTTGCGCACGTCCGCCTCAAGGGTCTTGATAAAAGGATGCGACTTGTCTGCCACGGCATCGGTCTGCGAATAAGCCAACGGAATGAGACCGTTGAGTTTCAACCCAACAATCTGCGGAAGATAATGGGGCTGTTCGTCTGATGGAATGGAATCGTAGAGTGCCCGATAGAAAGCCGCTTCATGCTCCAGCGAACCTTTCTTGGTGTGTGAAACGCTCGCTGTGTTGCGGCGAAAATGGTAGATGCACTCGTAAAGGAAATGTGGTGGAAGTTGCGTCTTGAATATCAAACGGATATTCATTATCATGTCCTCCTCGCCATCGATGTCGCGAGGAAAGTCGAAAACATCATTGGTCAGCAGGCTACGCCGATAGAGTTTAGCCCATGGAGTCGGAGGATTACCCCCCCCGAAATTTGGGCGCGACGGCAATCCTCAATGGTCGCGTCGGAGGCGAGACGAGTCGAAGGCAGCACTGTGAAACCAACCACGATATCAGTGCCCTCACGCAGCGCGTATAGTTTTTCGAGGGCGTCTGGCTCCATCGTGTCATCATCGTCGGAGAATGTGACCCATTCGGCACGCGCCTCTTGCACACCACGCCATCGCGTGCGATTGATACCCTCGTTGGCCTTGTGAATCACCCTCACGCGGTTGTCTTTTTTGGCATAATCATCACACATCACGCCACTGTTGTCGGGACTGCCATCATCGAGAAGTATGAGCTCGAAGTCACGGAAAGTCTGTTTCAAGATGCTGTCAATGCACTCGCCAAGATACTTCTCGCCTTTGTACACAGGCACCACCACAGAAATCTTTGGTTCTTCCATTTATTAATGTTATTTTGAATTATTAATCTTTACGTATCCACTTGTTGTTCACCAACCGTCCCGGCTGTTTGTGAGAGATGACTTTCGCAGGATTGCCAGCAACCGTCTCGCCAGCCGCAACATCCTTCACGACCACGGCACCAGCCCCGATAGTGGCACCATCACCAATGTTCACGTCCTCCACTATGCACACGCTTGGGCCAATGTAAACATTGTCACCGATATGGGCGGCATGCAGAAACATACTCCCTATCGTAGTATACTGATATAGGTCAATATTGTCGCCAAGCACAGCCGAGCAGTTCACAACAACAGGACCGCCATGCACTATTCTAAAGCCATAGCCTATCTTCGTACACCGCTCAATGACAATGTGTTGCCTTGCCGACACACGTCGACACATTAGCCTCGCTACCCCCCCCCAGAATTCTGTTCTTGCATTTGGCAAGCCTAAACCAGAAAAGAAAGCGAAAGCCACCATCAAGAACGCCTTTTGACCACATCCTGAGCAAGCCGTCACCCTTGCGACCAGTAATGCGGTAGTAGTCGCTGCGAATATACTCCACGCAGTCCTTATAGCTCATCAGTCGCATAATGCCGTCACATTTGGCACTGTTCCACTTGTTGCAGGGTCAAGCCTGTGGCCTCAACAATCTGCGCATCGGTCATTCCCATCTTCCTCATCTTCTCCACTACTTTGGATAGAGCCGACTTTTCTCCTTGTGCACGACCCTCTTCTATACC
>DAIOUH010000134.1:3920-6901 GCA_036751585.1 Prevotella sp.
TGAGCCATACCCTGCTCAAAGCCTTTGGCACGACCCTCAGCCATTCCTTTGCGCAAAGCAGAGTTTATGTAAGTACGCTCTGTGCGCACGATGTCCCAGAACTTGTCGTAACCATTGAGCTGAGCATCGGTGTAGGACGACTCCTCAAGAATGTCCACCGCCTTTTTCACTTCAGGATTGTCGAGAAACTCTTGCGGCACCTTGCGCACATCACCCATCTCGGTGAGGAAACGCAGCCACAGCACCTGCATCTTACGCTCGGAGAACGAGTGTGGCTTAAACTTCGGCAGCTCCACGAAGACCAGGTGAAGCCCATCAATGCGCTTGTCGGTGTGCTCAACGTTGACAATGTCGTAATGGTGGTAATAATCCGGTATGTCGTGCATGAAGATGTCATTGACAAGATTGAGCGAATACACGGGCTGAAGGAGCTTGTAGTCTTGCTTCTTGTCCAACTGGCGCACATAAGCTTTTGACGCGTTGAATAGCACGCGCTGCATGAATTCCTGCGACCATATCATCTGCATCTCCACAAGAAACTGGCGACCTTCCTGGTCGAAACAGCGCACGTCGACAATGCTGTTTTTCTTCAACGGATTGTCTGGAACCAACTCCACCGGAATATATTCCACACTCTTCACAAGATGGTCGTCGTCCAATGGCAACAGGGCATTGAGAAGGCTGATGACCAAATCCTCATGTTCCCCAAAAATTCTCTTGAAAGTCAAGTCTGCTCTCGGGTCAAGATACCTCATGGCTTATCCTCCTGTATTTTATGTTTATATTAAGATTCCACCGCCTCGCGGATGCAGTCGATTATGAAGTCGATATCGTCATCGCTCACCAACGGTCCGGATGGCAGGCAGAGGCCAGTCTTGAACAAGCCCTCGCTCACGCCATTAACATAGGCGGGCGAGTCCTTGTAAACCGGCTGCTTGTGCATTGGCTTCCACAGCGGGCGCGACTCCACGTTGCAAGCGTCGAGCCAGAGGCGCAGAGCCTCAACGTTGTCGTTGGGCTCGCAGTCGGTGCGCGTCGCCGTGGCTTGATGTATCACGCCGGCGGCACCACCCACGGCACCCTTCACCGTTGTCTTGTAAGCATTCTCCTGGCCTTTTATCCTCACGCTTGGGTCTATGATGACAGTGTTGAGCCAGTAGTTGCTACGGCTGTCGGCATTCACCTCCTCATGGAAGGTGAAGCCGTCCATGTCACGGAACGCCTCGGCATAGCGATGGGCCACATGGCGATGCCACGCCACGTGCTCGCGCAACACCGTGAGCTGGCCGCGGCCTATTCCAGCACACACGTTTGACAGGCGATAGTTGTAGCCTATGTGCTCGTGCTGATAGTATGGATAGCCCTCTCGTGCCTGGGTAGCGTAGAACATCACGCGGTCACGCGCCGTGGCATCGGGACAGATAAGCGCGCCACCACCCGACGTGGTTATCATCTTGTTGCCATTGAACGAGAGCACGCCATAGTCACCGAACGTGCCGCAAACGCGCCCACGATAGCGTGAGCCCAAACCCTCAGCGGCATCCTCAATGAGAGTAATGCCGTACTTGTCGGCCACAGCCTTTATCTCGTCTATCTTCGCCGGCATGCCATAGAGGTAAACCACGATGATGGCCTTTGGCTTAATCCCTCTCTTTTTTATACGGTCGGCTATTGCCTCATCGAGGAGTTGGGGATCCATGTTCCACGTCTCTGGCTCGGAGTCGACAAACACTGGCGTGGCACCGAGGTAGCGCACTGGATTCGCTGAGGCGCAGAAAGTGAAGCTCTGGCATATCACCTCATCGCCCGGACCAACGCCGAGGGCCACGAGGGCGAGATGCACGGCGGAGGTGCCCGAGGCGAGAGCCACCACCTGTTTTCCAGCAAGCTCTTCGGGAACCAGCTCATTGGCCCACAACTTGTCGGGGTCACTTTCGTGAGCCTCGATGCATTGCGGGTAAGGCTCTCGACCTATTTTCTCTTCCCATTCCGCATCATAAGGGGAGGCGGCGAAGCGGCCAAGCTCCTGCTCAAAGGCATTGACATTGGGGCCGAGTGGCACTACCCAATTGGTATCGAATGCCTCTTTGATATACTTCATCTCGTTGCCCGACATGTGGGCAAGACACAGAATGATACGCTTATCTCTTCTTTTCATATTTTATTGTCGTAAGTTTGTTAATTGTTTTCGTTGATTTGTCTTATATCCATTCTCCCCCGTACCTCATCTTCCGTCCTAACACCGTACAAGCGATCATCTCAATGTCCTTGACGAAAGAGTAGTGGTGGAGGTAATACAGGTTCACGCGAATCTTGTCGGGGTAAATCACCTTGTCGTTGTAGTCCAGGATGTCGTGGACTTCTTTCTCTTTTATCACCTCGGCGAAGTCGCGTGGCAGACCGTCCGTGACCTTGCCCGTGGCGAAGAACTCGCCAACCGCCGCGAGCACGTATTCCTCGTCCCTGTATTTCAGGCTCGCCGGCCCCGTGATGCCAGGTCTAAGCCGCAGTATCTCTCGGTCTTTGCCTTGCAGACGGTCGGCATATCCCGGCACGTCGGGGCGAGGTCCCACGAAACTCATGTCGCCCTTGAGCACGTTCCACAGCTCTGGCAGCTCATCGAGCTTATAGCGCCTGAGCTTCTCGCCAAGTGGCGTGACACGGTTTTGCTCGGCGGCAGCCACGGAAACGCCCTTGACGGGCTTGGCCGACATGGAGCGAAACTTGTATATCGTGAAGAGCTTGCCATGCCGCCCCACTCGCCTCTGGCGGAAGATGACAGGTCCACCTGGCATCTTCACCCTTATGAGGATTGCCACGACCAAGAGCACGGGGCTCAAGCAAACGAGACCGATGAACGACACCAGCTTGTCAAAAATATTCTTTATAATCACAATTTTTTCTAATGAATAACCAGCACAAAGATAATGCAAGCGAGCGCAATGAAAGCTTGCTTTCAAATTGCCGAGTGCAGCTTATCT
>DAIOUH010000135.1:0-6825 GCA_036751585.1 Prevotella sp.
GAGGCAAACCTGGCACTGGAGAAGATGCCAACAGTGGAGATGGACGACGCCACACGCAAGAAGCTCGAAGGGCAGGCTTATTTCTTCCGCGGCTACATCTACTGGAACCTCATACAGAATTTCGGTTCCGTGCCTTATGTCGACAAGCCCCTTACCCTCAGCGACCTGCACGACATAGAGCAGTCATCGCGTGAGGATGTCTACGCCAAGGCGATGGCTGACCTCGACAAGGCCATTGAGGATTTGCCAGACGAGTGGGACGCGTCTGCCTACGGACGCATAACCAAAGGCGCGGCACGCGCCGTGAAGATGCGCGCGGCCATGTACTACGGCGACAACCAGACTGCCGCAAACGAGGCAAAGGCCATCATGCAGTCGGGCAAATACGAGCTTTGGGACAAGGACAACACCGGCAAGTATGCCAACCTGTTCTGGGAAGAGGCTGACGGCTGCAAGGAGAACATACTCTTTGTGCAGTACAACGCGCCAGACAAGAGCAACTACCTCATTGGCTGGGAGTGCTTCCCAACCCTCGGCTGGGGTGGCATGGATCCTACGCAAGACCTTGTCGACGCTTTCGAGGACAAGGACGGCAGCCCTATCTACAAGACCAACGACGCTGGCGTGGTAGACCGCGACGACAACGGCAACCCAACGGCCAACAGTCCGCAAATCTCGAAAATCTTCAACCCTGCCGACCCATTCAAGAACCGCGACCCACGACTTGAGGCGTGCATCCTGCACGACGGCGAGACTATGTATGGCGTGACAATCCATGTGGCTCCGCTGAAGAGCAGCGGCAACACCGGCATTGGCCGCCATGGCGACGCCACGGAGACCGGCTACTACCAGCAGAAGTGGCTCGACCCATCAATAGACCCTGTATCAACTGGTTGGGACATGGGCAAGGACTATGTGATAATACGATATGCCGAGGTGCTTCTGACCTACGCCGAAGCCATGAACAACCTCAAGCCTCTCTGCGCTGAGGCGTTTGATGCCGTGAACCAGGTGCGCGCGCGTGTCGGCATGCCGCCTTTGCAAAACACCGACTCCAGCAAGCCAACCTATTGCGGCACGCAAGCCGAGCTGCTGAAGCGCATAAAGAACGAGTGGCGCGTGGAGTTTGCCCTGGAAGGCCCGATACGCAAATGGAACCTGCGCCGCTGGGGTGACGCAAAGGCCGTGCTCAACCGCAAGTACCACAGCATGGTGTGGACACTCAATGGCGACAAGTTCACGCCGTATGTTGGCACGGAGCATGTGGATTTGCCAGGCAGCAAGTATAGCGACAACAACTATATCTTCCCCATTCCGCAGACCGAGATGGACCTCAATTCGAAGCTCAAGCAGAATCCTGGATATAGCGCGGAATAAGACATACTGAACAATAAATCAAGAAAAGAAGTGTACTGCTCATGGGCTGCGCAAACAACCAGGTTCGGTACATTTCTTTTTTATCTTTCAAAAGACACAAGCGATGAAAGCTCGTTTACACTATTTGTTGGCCATCGTGCTGTTTGTTGTCGTCTTCGCGTCGTACAGCGATTTGCTGTCGCACGTGCTCTACTACAACGAACAACACCAACTGTTTCTCTATACCGCCGACTATTTCTGCAGCCACACGCTCACCGAGTGGCTCACGGCATTTGTCGTGCAGTTTTTCTATTATCCAGTGTTAGGTGCCGCGGTCATGAGCGCGTTGCTCACGGCCATTTATCTCATGACGTGGCGCGTGCTCACGGCCATTACACGTCGCGAGGACACGTTGTGCCTATCGCTCATACCGGCTCTCGCGCTCTGGGTGTGGACGGCACGCCTCTCCCACTCGTTGGCAGTCGTGGTATGGGCATTCTTGGCATTCAGCGTCTTGTCACTGTCCACGTGTATCTGGGCCAAAGGCAAAAAGGTGAGGCCATCGTCGCTGCGAGGATGGAAATACGCCACTGCCAGCATCGCCTCTGTCGCGGTCATCGCATTGTTTTCGGGCTATAGCTTCTTGCGCTCATTCTCCATGAGCGAGTTTCGCATGATCAAGGCGCAGCAAGCCATAGACCGCCACGACTGGGACGCGGCGTTGCACCACACTGAGCGTTATCTCAGCAACAGCCATCAACCCAACCCACTGATTTTCTATTTCCGCAACCTCGCGCTCTACAACAAGGGGAAGCTCCTTGACCACCTGTTCGACTGTCAACCCGTGGTTGGTGTCAACGCACTATACTTCCCCTGGCAGGGTCGCACGCGCGAAACGGAGTTCGGCCACTATCTCCTCGAAGAGCTCGGATGCGTCAACGACGCGCAGCACTGGGAGTTTGAGGCCATGGTAGTATGGGGCGAGACGGCACCACGACTGATAAACCTCGCCCGCTACAACATCGTAAACGGACGCAAGGCCATAGCGCGCAAATTCATAGCAAGGTTGCGCCAAAGCCTGTTCTATCGCGCTGAAGCCGACCGATTGGAGGCTTGCGTGGAGAGCGGCAAGATGCCGGGCATACATGCTTTCAGCACGAGCGAGCCACGGAAGGCCAACTTCATAAATGTGGAGAACATAGGGCCTAACCTGCAATACGTGATAGAGCACGACCCACGAAACCGCATGGCATACGACTACCTGATGTGCGACCTATTGCTATCCAACAACCTGTCGCGCTTCGTGGCTAACCTGCCACTGTGCAAGAGATTCCACCCCGAAGGCATGCCTCGCATCTTCGACGAGGCCTTGCTCGTGTACCAACTTGGAGGCAACGACACCAAGGGCATGCAACCCACTGATGAGACACGCAGCCGGTTCCAACAATACGCGCAACTCGCGCAGACAGGCAACATGGCGGCACTCCAAGCAGAGTTTGGCAACACCTACTGGTTCTACCTTAACTATGTGAGCCCATACGGAAACAAATTGAAGAAATAAAAAAGAAGCGAAGCAATGACAATAAAGCATATAATATTTTGCATGGCCTCTATCGCGTTGTTAGCCGCATGCGAGAATGGCTACAAGCACCCAGATTCTTACGCAAAGTCACAGCCACTCATTTCCCCCGACTATGCTGGGGTAACGCTGCCTTGCAACATCGCGCCAACAAATTTTCGCGTTGCGCAATCTGGCGAAGCTTATCAAGTGGTGGTCGTAGCTGGAGGGAAGGAATACTATCGCACAGTGTCTACCGATGCCGGCGTAGAGATGCCTGAGAGCATGTGGCACGACATGCTCAAAGCCAACAAGGGCGGAAAGATAACCATCACAATAGGCGTGAAGCGCAATGGCAAATGGACAGAATATCGCCCGATAACAAACTTTATAAGCCGCGATACCATCGACTCGTACCTTGCCTACCGTCTGCTTTATCCTGGCTACGAACTGTGGAACGAGATGGGCATATACCAGCGCAACTTGACCAACTTTGATGAAACGACGATACTCGACAACCGAGCTTTCGGCAAGCAATGCGTCAACTGCCACACGTTTCGCCAAAACTCCACTCGCGACTTCATGATACACGTGCGCGGCAAAAATGGCGGCACACTCATCAGCCGAAACGGCTCCGTGAGCAAGGTAACACCACGATGCGCCACGGTGAAGATGGGTGCCACTTATGCACGATGGCACCCAAATGGACAGTTCATAGCCTTCTCAATGAACGACATACAACAATTTTTCCATTCGAGTGGGCAGAAAGCCATCGAGGTGAGCGATCTCGCCGCCGACCTTGGCGTTTACGACATACGGCGCGACGAGATTATCACCTCGCCAGCGCTGAGCGGCGACAACGCCATGGAGACATTCCCCGATTGGAGTCCCGATGGCAAGACGTTGTTCTTCTGCCGTGGCAACGCCTACAACAAGGACACGCCACTCGACAGCCTCCGCTACGACCTGTGGAGCGTGTCTTTCAACGCGAAGACACGACAGTTTGGTACTCCAAAGTGCCTATACAAGGCAAGTGCCATGCGCCGCACCGTCAGTCTGCCACGTGTGTCGCCCGATGGAAGGTATGTTGTATTCGTGATATTCAACTATGGCAATTTCTCTATATGGCACACGGAGGCAGACCTTGCCATGCTCGACCTGAAGACAGGACGCGTGCGATGCCTTGACGAGTTGAATAGTCGAGACGTGGAGAGCTTCCACACATGGTCGTCGACAGGACGCTGGATGGTGTTCAGCAGCAAACGCATGGATGGTGGTTGGGCACGCCCCTACTTCGCCCACTTCGACAAACGTTCGGGGCGATTCAGCAAGCCATTCGTACTGCCGCAAAAGTCGCCCACATTCTACGACACTTTCATGAAAACATACAACTTGCCAGAGCTGATAACCTCTCCCGTCACGAATCAAGGTGAGCTATTGAAAGCCATTGGTTATTAGCAGTCCTTTTCAGCGATGCACTCCGCCTCGATAAGCCATTCGGGGCGGCACACCTTGGCATGCACGATGATGTAAGGCGTATCGGGAAAATGCTTGCGGAAAATGGCTTCCACGGTTTGGTAATCGCTAATGTCGCGCAGGTATACAATCAAGTAACGGATGTCTGTCAATGAGGCTTCGCCATCGGCAAGTAGAGCCCTAATGTTCTCTATGAGCCTTTCGGCTTGGAGCTTCACGTCGCCGAGGTGCAACACGTTGCCGTGACGGTCGATGCTCGCGGTGCCCGACACGTAATAGTGTATCGCGCTGCCGGTGTCGAGCCGCGTGGCACGCTCGAAAGCCACTCCATAGTCGTGAGTGGGATCGAGATGGTCGAGAGCTTGCAAATACTTCTTCTGGTTTTCCACGATATGGGGATAGGTGAGGAAATCCATCGCCACGCATGCATGGCGCGACTGGCTGTCGCCACCTATGCCCGTGGAGGCTATGTAGTGGGTATCGGCTGTCAGTCCGTATCGGGCGAATATGTCGTTGCGCGCCTTCACTACCCCACTGTAATTGACATCTATGTCGCTTATGTATATCCAGGTGCGCACGAGGTGCGTCTTCATGTCGAGATGATGCTCGTCAAGATAGTCAATATATTTCTTGAAGAGGGCGAGGGTTTGCAGATATGAAGTCTCACCGATGGTCTCGTCCTCGCTGAGACGAATGCTGTGAAACACCAGAGTCTCAGCGAGGTCTGTCGTCTTCACAAGCACCGCCACCTTGCACCCTTTGAGTGGAGCCTGGCCGATGACGCTGCATGGAGCCTTTGACAATATGTCGCAAAATGTCGACGACGATTCCAAGGCTGCGTATTGGTTGTGAATGTCGCTCAAGAACACCTTGGAATAGGCTATATGCCTTCCATCTGAAGACTCCTCAGAAAGATAATCGTTCAATGTCGAGCCCAGCTCTGATATTTGATCTTGAAACAATCCCCTGCTTTCGGGATAAATGATATTATATTTTTCCATTGTCTAACTTGTGGTTTATGCCTCAATGCGATGCAAAATTATCCAATATTTAACAAACGCGAGCGACATCGCAAGTCATTGACTCAAAAATACCTAATAATGGGTATGCAAGCAAGCTTGTGGATTTTTCTTATTATTTTGCCGTTATATAAGATGCACTGCTTTTTTAATTGAAGTGCAAGAACGAGCAAACGAACGGGGCTGGATTCCATGCAAAGAATCCAGCCCCGTTTATTCTTTCCAAAAATTATTATCAGCCCTATTTCAGGATCACGCCACTGTCATCCGTGGGGTTCTGGGTGAGCGTGCCAGGATAGGCATCGATGGCTTTCTGAGGAATGTAGTAGGTAACACGATAATCGGATGCCTTTACCACCTCGTGCTGGTTGTGAGGACCTGGATAGTCACGAGTAAGCGAGTGACCGTTTCTGTAAACATCGTAGCTGCGCTCAGCCTGATAAGCCAACTCCAACTGGCGCTCCTTGTCGATAAGCTCAAAGGCATTGTCGGCATTCAGGGTGCCGGCAGGATATTCGCCGCCAACGATGGAGCGACCACGGATGGTGTTGAGGTCTTTTTCCGCCTCGGCATATTGTCCCAACTTGGCGAGAGCCTCCGCACGATTGAGGTAGATTTCTCCCAGGCGGCTTATCACGGGTGAGTGCAACTGTGAATTCTCGCCCTCGCGAGAGCACTTCACGATATAGAACTGGGGGTACTCACGGTTCACGGTGATATAATCGTCGAGCATGCCCTCGTAGGTCTTGCCACCATAGTTGATGGTATAGTACTCAGAGGCGGCATCAACAAGCTTCAGCTCGTAAGTCTTGCCATCCTTGTCTTCGCAAGTCACCTTGTCGCCAACATGCTTGGTGGCAAACTGGGCATAGTGCTTGTTGTTGTCACTGCCAACATAGACGAATCGGAACACCTCCTTATACTTGCCTGTTGCTTCATCCTCTTCGTAGGTAGGCTCGATAAAGGCAGCGCGGGCATCCACCATCTTGTAGGAGGCGGGACGCCAGTCGTTGCGGCCAGTCTCGTTGAGCAAGTCGATATACTTCTGGCTGGCATACATCTCGCCCCAGCCCATGCCGCCTATATTGGAATACATGCCGCCGATGCCATAATAGTGGTCGTAGCCAGAAAACTCAGAAGCCACGCGCTTCACCACGAATATGGCCTCAGGGTTGTTCTCTGGCACGATGGTGTTGTATTTCATGAACTGCTCCCTTGGCAGCAGCGAGTAGTCGCTGTTGGAGATTACCTTGTCGGCATATTCCTTCGCCAACTGGGCATATTCCTTGTTTGGCTCCTCGTAGGTGCCGCTCATATAGAGGTAGATGCGTGAGAGCATCGCCTGCGCGGCAGCCTTGGAAGCGTAGGCAGGGCCACGGTTCACGGTGAGCAACTGCTCAGCCTTCTTCAAGTCGT
>DAIOUH010000136.1:0-6817 GCA_036751585.1 Prevotella sp.
AGTTTGGCAGGCACCACCATTCGCGCCAATTTCTACAAGTGTGGCGACAAGCTCCGCAAGGTGCACTTCCTGTCGTGGAATCCAATAGACTTGCCAAGCCCAAACTTTCATTGCCCGGAATACTTCGGAGAAGTCTCGTTTGAGCGGTAACACAAAGCATAAGGGATGGTCATCCATAAATAATTGGACAACCATCCCTTTTTGTTTATGCAACAGCACACGCCTAATGTTACATTTTTATTGTTTTATAGTCTAAATATTAAATAAAACCAGTAACTTTGCAGTCACAGGTTGCATTATGGAAACATTCTGACATGTTTACCTAACAAATAGCACACGACAAAACGCAAAGATTATGGATTCACTGAACGCTTTTTTCGCCTCTCTCAGTAGTCTTCTGTGGGGTTGGCCCATGATTGCCCTCTTGCTTGGCACGCACATATTTCTCACCATACGGCTTCGCTTTCCGCAATTGAAAATACTGACCGCCATCAAGTTATCAGTGAAACATGACGACGACGCATCTGGCGACGTGTCACAGTTTGGGGCCTTGGCCACGGCGCTCGCAGCAACCATTGGCACGGGAAACATCGTGGGCGTGGCCACGGCAATAGCATTGGGCGGTCCAGGCGCGGTGTTCTGGTGTTGGCTCACGGGTGTCTTCGGCATGGCCACGAAATACGCGGAAGGGCTATTGGCGATAAAATATCGCGAGACGACACCCGACGGCAGGATGCTGGGCGGCCCGATGTACGCCCTTGAGAAAGGATTGGGCTGGAAATGGATGGCAGTGCTCTTTGCCGTGTTCACGGCGTGCGCGTCGTTTGGCATAGGCAGCACGGTGCAGGCCAACGCCATAGCCACCATCACGCATGAGACTTATGGCTTGTCGACGACCATTGTGGGCTTAGCGGTCAGCCTGCTCGTTGGCGCGGTGGTGTTGGGCGGTGTCAAGAGCATTGCCAAGGTGTGCGGGTTCTTGGTGCCTTTCATGGCACTCTTCTATGTCCTTGGGTGCCTCTATATACTCATCGTCAACAGCAGCTTTGTGTGGCCCGCCATAAAGCTGATTGTCGTTTCGGCCTTCTCACCCCAAGCCGCCGGTGGCGGTTTCGCAGGCTCATCGGTGATGTTGGCAGCCCGATACGGCATATCTCGCGGACTTTTCTCCAATGAGTCTGGCCTGGGCTCTGCGCCTATCGTGGCGGCTGCGGCACGCACACGCAACCCCGTGAGACAGGCGTTGGTATCGAGCACCGGCACGTTTTGGGACACGGTGGTCATCTGCGCCATGACGGGCATCGTCATAGTGAGCAGCATCATAGCCTACCCCGACATTTCATACAGCGACGGCGCGGCGCTAACCAAGGTGGCCTTTGAGAAAATACCTTATGTGGGCAAGCCACTGCTGAGCTTCGGTCTTCTCACCTTTGCCTTCAGCACCATTCTCGGATGGAGCTACTATGGTGAGCGAGCCGTGGAATATCTCAAGGGAAAACGATGGATGATGGTTTATCGTGTGCTATTCATCGTATCGATATTCATTGGGAGCGTGGCCAACCTCAACGTGGTTTGGAACATATCCGACTGCACCAACGCTTTGATGGCAATACCGAACCTCCTCTCCCTACTCCTCCTGAATGGCATCATCGTGCATGAGACGAGAAAATACTTGTGGCGAAACAGACTGGACCGCAAGATGTGATTTGAAGTCAATTGAAATCATGGGCAAGGACATTGCGGAGATCATCTGTCACAGTTTTCAGACATTCCCTGATTTTCGTCTCCCCTATCTCATGAATGCGCTCTGGCGATAACGCCGTCAACGCCTCCACGCACCCCATTTGCATCATCGAGGCGATGGGCAGGAGCTTATGCGCCGCCTTTGCTATGCCATCGACAGGCAAGGGCGCATCATCTGAGATTCCATCCAAATAAGACAAATGCCCGGTGAGCTCATGCTTCACCGTGCCGAGAATCTCCTTCGCGGCTTCCTCATCGCCACCGGCAAAGGCGAGAAGCGAATCCAAGCGAGAGGTTGCCTTGGCGGCAGCGACATGTGTCGTGGCTTTTGGAGCGACATTCTTTCCCAAAATATCAGCCAACTTGTCAATACTGAAAGGCTTGAAGAGGCAATCGTCGAATCCAGCCTCAAGCAGTTGACTTTTGATACTGTTGTCGTGGGCAGTCATGGCAACCACGGTCATTTGCGCATGATTGATGTGCTTGATCATTTCCGTGCCATTCATCTCTGGCATCTCTATATCCATCAGCATCAAGGCAGGCCGCTCATTGTGCAAGATGGTGAGGGCATCGACCACATGGCCACAAGCGAACACTTGCCAAGAGTCGTCCACGAGGCGGCGCAACATTTCTTGGATAAGTTGCAATTGGAGTTTGTCGTCGTCGAGAACCAGAATCTTGTGATTGGCAAAACCTTTCCTTGCTTCTTTCTTAGCCGTTACCTCTTGTGATGGCTCCACGGGAATCGTGACCATGAAGTTGGACCCTTTGCCTATCGTGGAACTGAGATGAATCTCTCCCCCAAGCAACGTCACGAGCTCACTCGTGATAGACAGTCCCAACCCAGTGCCCTCAATGCCTTGGGCACTCTTCAGCCGAGTGAAGGCTTGAAAGACCTTGCGTTTTTCCTCCGTGGTCATTCCCTTGCCGGTGTCCTTCACGCTCAAGTCAAGACGATGTTTGCCCATGACCATGGAAACGCGCGCTTGGACGGTCACGCTGCCATGGTCGGTGTATTTGATGGCATTGCTCACTAAGTTGTCCAAGATTTGTCGTATGCGGAAAGCGTCGGCCAAGAAAAGCCCCTCGGCTTTAGTGGCATCACAAGACAGAACCAGCCCTTTTTCCTCTGCCCTCAGCCTCATCCCCTCAACCGATTCGGACACCAACCGAGCTGGAGAGAATGTCGTGGGATGAACCTTCATAAGGCCGTTTTCCAACTGGTGATAATCGAGCAACGAGGCCACGAGGTGAGACAGGTGAACGGCAGAATTCTTTATGTTTTGGAGACATTCCATGCCTTTCGGATTGCTCACGTAGTCCTGCATCAAATCTATGAAGCCAGATATGGAAGCGGCAGGTGCCTTGATGTCGTGGGTGATGGTGAGCAACAATCGCTCTCGCTGGTTCATGACACGCTGAATCTCCTCATTGGCAGCCTCAAGGTTCTCTTGGTATACGCGTTCTTTCTTGCTGTCACGCCAGATGACGGTCACCAACACGATGATTGCAACGAGTGTGACGAGAGCCAACAATCCCATTTGCCACAACAGGTGACGGCGCGCCTCCATGGCCTTGTTGATGGCTCGCTGCATGGAGCCGCGCTCTTTCTGGTGAACGTCGTTCAACTGCTTGGCGGAACGCAAAGCCAACTGCGTGCTCACGACCTTGAGGTCTTCCATCTCCTTGTTCACGTGGTCATTGTGGTTGAGCGACGCGCTTTTCTCTTTTTTGTCTATCTGCTCAAGGATGTCAGCCACGTTTTCCGCCACGTTGACAGGCGTGACGACGGTGTCGACCACTGCCATGTTGCTGTCTTTCTTCACGCTCAACGTCTCGGCGTGTTCTTTCTTGAAGGCATCGGCAAGTCTTCGGAAAAAGCCTTTTCGCGTTTTCACCACTTCCACGGTGGTGCTCTTCGCCTCATGGGTTTGCGGTGCCTTGGAATGAACCACTACGGAATCCTTGCCAGTGTTGAGGCTCTTCACCTTGTCGCGCAGGTAGTTGACATGAGGCTTCCCCGCCATGGCATCGGAGAGTTGCCGCAGGTTTTTCTGTTCCTCCTTCAGCAGTGACGTCATGGTGCTGTCGGCGGTGTTCTTTTTGTCAATATACTCCTTGGAGGCTTGGTTTATGGCAATGATGCTCTTGGTGTTGAAATAGACCAAACTTATTGCCGAAATCATGATGATGGCAATGGCGATATAGCCTATGGCGACCTTTACCGGAATGTTATTGTTGCGCATGAAGAATCAGTCTTTGTTTATTCCATACTTCTTCATCTTGTTGTAGAGGGTCTTCCTGTCGATGGCAAGCATTTGCGCCGCCTTGCTCTTGTTGCCTCCAGCCGCGTTCAGCGCAGCCTCAATGCGTTGTTGCTCAGTCTGCTCATCATGTAATGCCAATGAAGCTTGTTCAGCCGTGGATGGCTGTATCTGGACGTGGGCCATGCTCTGCTCCAGTTCCTTCACGCCTATGTATCTGCCTGTGGCAAGGAGCGTGGCGCGCTTCATCACGTTGTTTAGCTCTCGCAGGTTGCCAGGCCAGCCATAGGACGCTATCAGATTCTTGGCCTTGTCGTCAAGTCCCTCCACGTGCCGGTCAAGCTCCTTGTTGGCGTGCTTTATGAAAAGGTCGGCAAAGAGGAAGATGTCGGTGCCACGATCTTTCAGTTCGGGCATGTAGATGGTGAACTCGTTGATGCGATGGAAAAGGTCTTCCCTGAAGGCACCTTCAGCCACACGTTGCGCGAGATTCTCGTTTGTGGCGCAAACCAACCGAATGTCAACGTCTATCTCCTTGGTACTGCCCAATGGCCGAATCTTGCGTTCCTGCAAGGCACGGAGCAATTGCACCTGTACCTCATAGCTGAGGTTGCCCATCTCGTCGAGAAACAGCGTACCGCCATTTGCCACTTCGAAAGCGCCTTTCTTGTCTTGCTCTGCTCCAGTATAAGCTCCTTTCACGTGACCGAAGAACTCAGATGCCGCAACATCCTTGGGTATGGCACCACAGTCGAGCGCGAAGAAAGGCTTGTCGGCCCTCGGACTAAGTTCGTGAATGCGATGGGCGACATACTCCTTGCCTGATCCGCTGGCCCCAAGAATGAGAACCGACATGGGTGTAGGGGCTACCAAGGAGACATAGCTATACAGCTTGCGCGAAGCCTCGCTCTCGCCCTCAATATATTTAGGCAAGTCATCTGGCACGGTCTTTTGCGCACCACCTTCTTCTGATGCGGGACTTGAATCGCTCGATGGCTTATTGGAATTTAATGCCTCTTTGATTTTTTCCAAGAGAATGTCGGGATGAAAAGGCTTCGCGATATAGTCCGTGGCACCCGACTTCATGGCGAGAACCACATTCTGAATCTCAGCATAGCTGGTCATGACGATGAAAGGCACTTGGATGCCACGCTTGCGAATCCATTGCAACAAGAAAATGCCGTCATGGTCGGGCAGACGGAGGTCGGACAACACCAAGTCGAATACACTTGCGGCTTTTCCAGAAGTCTCCCCTTTCTCCCAAATAGCGATAGCTGACTTCACCGAAGTGGTCTTCTCTACCTCAAAACCCTTTTTCCTAAGCCATGTCTGTATTATGGTTCCAAACGAGAGGTCGTCTTCTACGATAAGAATCTTTTCCATGCCTTAACAATCTCTTTTCCCCTTTAATCAACAATATGCATTAAATTGAGCTACAAAACTAATACTAATATTTGAAACCAGCAGGGAAATAACTGTTATTTTATGATAAGATAATGCTAAAAAATAATAGTCATAAAACAAAGATACACTTTGCTTTATGACTATCATTGTTCATTTGTTTGGTTCAGCATGTATATAGTACTCGCTGTTGACGGGCTCTTTCTCATTGTCTTTGAGAACCAGAACCATACGCGAGTGGGTTGTGACCCAATATGCTTTTATGTCGGCATCATCGGGCAATGCCTTGAATGCCTTGCGCAGAGTTGCTTTTTCCGACTCTTTTACCGTGCCATGCTTTCCATAGTATCGGTCCATAATATCAATCAAGCCTTCTTTCTCACGTTTGAGCACACTTTGCATATACTCCTTGTCGTTTTTATCCTTTGCTCCTTTAAGCGCGACGCGCAACTCAGCATACGGCTTCGTTAGGTCTTCCTTGTAGGCGATAGGCGGTGTGAGCACAAACTCACGGCTCTTGTCAAACAGGCAATAAGCGGAGACGTCGGAATTTTTGGGTTGAATTATCACCACTCCCCAATTGTAGCCGAAGAAACCATCGTTAACCAAATATATCTCCTTTTTAGCTTGATACACTACTCGCCCACCCTTGTACGCGAAAGCATATATCGTGGTCTTGCCACAAGGAGTGAAGAAATAAGTGCTCCACAAATATTTGGAATTCAACTTGTCGGTCTTACGCTCCTCGATGCTAAATCTGTCGGGCATCTCGCGGCAGTCGGTCGCCCATTTGATAGAGTCGTAACTGTTGTAGAAGTCATATTTTGAAGAATTATCACTGTCCAAACCGACAAGTTCTAAATCAACTTGCCGAAAGGTTTGGAACACGCCATCATCGCCGTTTTCCCTGTCGATTGCACGAATATAGAACTTGGCTTTGTCGGGAACGGTGCCATTCTTGTCGAAGTCGTAGTTGTAAGTTTCTTGCGTCTTCTTCAGTTCATCATCTGTCATGCGCCTGTATACGATCATGCCATAGAAAGGCTCATAGCCGCCTTTGCCATCTCCTTTTACACCCAACTTCTTGATTGTGTACATCAATGTCTTGCCATTAGATTCATCGAGCTTGAGAATCTGCTGATACCTGTCTGCCATTGCCGACGTGCCGTTTTCACAAATGAGAAAGCCTTTGGTAGCATCATAAGTCCAGGATACACGCGAAAAGCCGTCAGCTGGCATAGCGTCAACATAATAATATTGAACCATCTGTTGCGAAGACTCAAACCAATAGTGAATAGGAGCGACACCTATCAAATCATCATAATAATCCGCCATGTTCAGTTTGCCATTAGCCTGCACTTCATAAGTAGCGATTGACTTCCAACCATAACCCACGACCTGACTTTTAA
>DAIOUH010000137.1:0-6719 GCA_036751585.1 Prevotella sp.
CTCCTCAGCTTCTCCCATTCCTCCGAAACCGATGGCATGGCCATGTCTTCCCGCGACTTATGGTAGTCGAGGGCTTCGCGAGCCTCAACCATTTGCCGATAGAGCTCCTTCACTTCCGCGTCATCGAGGAGCGCGGCCTTCTGAGACTCCGTATATCTCTCTGGGTGCTCCAAGAGGTCGAGGAGCATATCAAGTTTTTCTTGATTATCTTGCTTCATTTCTTCGTTCATTCTCATTGTTAAACCTCATCGTTTACAATAGCAATCATTAGAGACCTTTGAGCTTCTCCCTCAGCGTTCGCAATCCCTTCACTATGTGCTTGTTCACAGCCGAGACGCTTATGCCGAGATCCTCTGCCGCTTCACGATACGAGCAACCATCACCATAACACATCCTGATGACGGAGGCTGTCTGTGGAGTCAAATCGCGCTCAATGCAATTCCATATGGCTTGCCATCGCTTCTCCAAGCAATCAGGATTCTCATTCATCGCTTGCATGGACACGTCTATGGGCAGGAATTTGACAAGCCTCTCGTCACGCTTTTTCTTGGCGATAATGTTGAGGCAAGCATTCCTCACGCTTCTTAGCAAGTAGGCAGGAGGCTCCTTGCCTGTAAACCCATCCCACAACCTGAAGAACACGTCGCCCACCACATCGTGTGCCTCCTCATTGTCGTGAAGCAAGGCATAGGCAAGGCGATACATCCGCTCATAATTGTCGTGGAACAGCCGTTCCATCTGTTGTTCTTTCTCTTCTGTCATTACTTTCTCGTTTCCGCTGTGCTGTCTGCAAATGATTGGTAACGTCTTTATCCTCTTAAACGAAGAAATCATCCACAATCAAACCACAAAGGAACAAAAAAGAATCCACATTATCTACTTATTCTTTCACTTTTCTCGTTCATCAAGTTTATTTCTTTGGTTCGGCATGAATATAATAGCAGCTTTTCTGAGGGTTTTCCTTGTCTTGATGCAAAACCAAGGCAATACGCAATCCACTATAACCTCCTGAATATATCACGCCACTCCAATACATCCTGATGTCAGCATCCTTTGGCAAAGCCTTGAAGCGACTACGGTACTTTGCGACGTTGGATTCGTCCACCACTATATGCTTACCGTCCTCGTATGAATTATATCTTCCATAACAGGAATCCATCAAATCAGCCAAATCTTTCTTTTCTTTCTCCAAAGCCTTCTTCAAAGAACTGTCATACGAACCATCATCATCAGGAGTAATCGTCACGATGGAGCGCAACTCCGCATAAGGACAGTCAGGATATTCAGGGGAAATGCGTGGAGAGAGCAATCTGAAACGCTTGCCTCGATCGAAGACGCAATACAGGTCTTCATCTGGATCTGAAGGATTTTGCAAGTCAGACGAACTGAAATCATAGCCCAGGAATCCGGATCTATTCCAAAAGGTAATGCCTGTGCCAATCGCATAGACTATTCTGCCACCTCTATATCCACGAGCTTCTATCAAGGTCAGCTTATTGTCCGTATTCACGTGGAAGAAATAGGAGTTCAACTGATAAGTCACCTCATGAAAACCAAAAGTGTTTCGAAGACTCACTACCCTATCCGGCATGCCCTTGCAAGTCCAAACGATGGAGTCGAAGTATTGATAATAAGGATTTGTTGAGGAATTATTGCCATTTTCATCAGTCAGTTCCATCTTCACCATTCTGAAAGTCTCGAATTTCGAATGATAATAGTCATCCCCAGACCCAGGATTGACGTAAGAGCATCGGATACGGAACTGGCAATCGGCAGGTATTCTCAATTCATCATCATCCTTATCGCTCTTGTCTTGCCGATAAGCATTAACGACACCATCCATCTCTCTCGATGTCAATCGTTTGTAAACGACCATGGCATAGATCGGCTTCGCTTGCTCAACATCCGTAACTTGCTCTTCTATTTTTTCCAACGCATACAAATATGTGTCGCTTTCTGACGATTCCGCGCCAAGGTCTTGTCCGCCTGAAGTCTTTACGCCCAATACCTGCATGTATCTCCATGACTCATCCAGCAGGCTCTTTTCGTCTTTCAAGATAATGCCACGCTTGCTTTCATACGACCAATCATGCTTCCTGAAACACTTTTCCTTGGTCTCAGGATCTTGATAGTAAGTTTTCATCTCGCTATCCGACAAGAATTGGTAGACACGAGGAGAATAATCATCCAATCTCTCACGATAATCAGAAGTTGAGAGCTTGCCGTTCGACTTTACTTGATAGATGCCAACTGGCTGCCAGCCGTCATATCCCACAATGAGACTTTCCAGTTCTTGCCGAGACAAAGGCTTTGCTTCACTTGACAGGCAATAGCCATTCTCGTCTATCGTATAAGTCGCATCGAACAAAGCCTTGTTGCTCCAAGGAAGGCTATCAAGCTTATCATCGTCACTTCCGCAACTCGCAAGCAGCAGCACGAAAGCCACGGCAAGAACCATCAGCAAGCCTTGGCTCATACCATTGGCAAGGTTATACTTCATCTTTAAACAATGTTTCATAAATATTTGGGGTTTAACGTTTTACAATCTATTCTTCTCAGCCTCGCCAGCACCAGTTCCCTTATACTTGCTTCGGCTGACATTGAACTTATAGCTCAAGTTAAGAACTAATTTTCGGGTGTCCGTATATTTCCAATTATATATATTGCTCGTGCCATAAACCAGCCGCGAAGTGGTGCGGCGAGAGGCGAAAAGGTCGTAACCAGCCACGGTGACGTTCAACCTGTCATGCAGAAAGCTCTTGTTGAGCGAAACATCCACACCGCCCTGCTGTCTCCAGTCGATAGTTCCAGAATGACCATTAGAGTTATAATCCATGTCGATGTGGAGAATCCAATCTCGCGGAAACGTAATCTCATTGTTGATAGAACCTACGAAGAGTGGATGGTCATAGTGCATCCCGTCAATCCGCATCCACTGCTTACGGAGACTGACATTGAGCGTAGGTCGCCACCACCCTATCTTCGGCGAAGCCGTCAAGCCCAAGTTGCAACTCTGGCTATGCTTCAAGTTGCGATAGGTGTACATGCTGATAAACTCATTTGAGCTCTCCTTGTAAGGCTCGATGCACTGATAACTTCGATCATCCACCTCGTGCCAGTTGGCAAACAGTTGGAGCCAGCGATAGCCGACGTTGAGGCTGACAGTATGGCTATAGGTAGGTTGGAGCAAGGGATTGCCACCTTGGAAATAATAACGACTGTTGTACTGCACATTGCTGCTCAACTGACGATACGAGGGGCGAACCACCACAACCCGATAACTGGCGCTGAGCTTCACCTGCTTGATAGGCAACATCAACGTGAGTTGAGGGAAGAGATTGTCGTATTTCCTGTTCATGTCAGGCTGATATTCTTGATGGTTCTCATCCCAGACATCCTTGCCCAAATTGACATAATTCGAGGACACATGCTCATATCGCACGCCAGCATTCAGCTCCAAGCGATTCAGTTTCACCCCATACGAGGCGAAGACGGCAAGGTTGCTCTCCTTCACCTGGTCGTCGGTCTTGCCCGGCAAGTCGTCGCCCTGCTCGTCGATGGTATATAGGTTGGCACGACAGCTCTCCGTGTATTCGCTTCCTACCTTCATCGTTCCCTTCCAAATGGGAGCCGAAAGCACCAGCTTGGTGGCATGCATCCAACTATCCGCCATGTAATCCGACTCGATGATACGTGAACCACCCACTATCGTGTTGCATTCCTGCGAATACTGCGTCTGTCCGCTCTTACGGAGATAGATCTCTCCATTCCAGTCGATGTTCACCTTGCCAATCTGTCCGGCATAATAAGCCGTGATGTCATGGGTAGGACGTGGCTTGAAGCCAGCCAAGTATTCATTGTCGTATCCCTCGGCGAGTGCTCCATTCTTCCATACATCGAAATGCGAGTTCCACCCGCCTCGCCCATAAGGATTGACGTTGCCTTCGTATGTGGCACCAAGGGAATGACGGTCATTGAAAACATAGTTGAAACCTAAGCTGCCACTCAGATAAGTACTCTTGTCACGGATGGTCAAGTTCTCCTTGATATGCATGAGCGTCTTGCCATAGAGCAGGTTGTCATTTTCTTGCTCTTGATAGCCTTGGTCCAAACTATAATATAAGGTGGAGAACACGTCGAGACCACGATAACGATAGTTCAAGTCGAGCGCCTCCCGATGACCGTCCTGATGATTTCGCTGGTAAGACTGGCGATAACCCAAGCCGAAGCCATCGCCCTGCTTCTTGGCGGTCTTGATCTTGATGACGGCACCATAGGTGGCATCATATTCCGCTCCTGGTTCGGTGATGACTTCCACATGCCGGATGTTGGAGGCACTCAGTCGGTCAAGTTCCACGGCACCTGTCACCTTCTTGTTGTCTATATATATAAGAGGCGCGCCCTTGCCCAGCACTTCCAGATCGCCATTCTTCTGCACCACCCTTGGCAGGTGCTTCAATACATCTTGGGCCGAGCCCATCTTCTCCAAGGTTGTGCCTTCCACTTGGGCTATTAGTCCTTCGGAAGTCATCTTGAAAGGTTGGCGATGGGCCTTGACTAAAACCTTTTGCAAGTTCATCGTCGCCTCCTTCAAGGTAATATTGCCAAGTTTGCCGGTATCAAAAGTACCGTATGCCGTCTGATAGCCCACGCAACTCACTTTCACGATAGCTCTTCTCGCCTCGCAAGGAATCACAAACTGGCCATTTTCATTGGTCACGCCACCCGTGATGAAGCTGGAATCTCTCGGGCTCAACAAGGCGACATTGGCGAAATCGACAGCTCGGCGATGAGAATCGATGACACGCCCCATCATCTTGGTGGCGGTCTTCTGCGTGCATTCCACAAAGACGTTCTGTCCGTCTATCGTAATCTTGACAGGATAGAACCCGATGATTTGCTGGATGGCATCGAGGGGATTGCGCCGCACGATGTTAGTGGTAACCGTGAAATCTTCCAACTCATTGTACATGAAGTTGATATGATAGGTCTTGGTGTTTTTTGCCAACAAGGTCAGAGCTTCCGACATGGAGGTGTTGCGGAAGCTATGGGTGAATCGTTGGGCATGGATAGGCAGCAAGGGCAAATATGCCACAGCCACCAGCACCAATATTTTTTTTCTATTCTTCATTTCGTCGTTGTTCGGCAGTTTTTATACCATTCTCCTCGAAAACTTTTCTTGTTTCTACTATCGTATACAAACTATCGAAAATTCAATCACCCCAAAACGATGAAAAATGATGAAATAAGTAGGGGTCGCTACTTTAAAAGAAACTACTTTTCTTGTTTTCAGACAATTATTTCAAGATTAATGCTTATTTTTGCGTCTGATTTCAATCTCATTGGCATTATGATGGAGACAAACGATAGAAGATTACCGGTAGGAGTCCAATCTTTCGAGGAAATCAGAAAGAAAGGATATTTGTATGTTGACAAGACCGACATCATTTGGAATCTTGCCAACAAAGGGAAAAAGTATGATTACCTGAGCCGCCCACGCCGCTTCGGTAAGTCTGTCCTTGTCGATACCCTTCATGCCTACTTCGAAGGAAAGAAAGAACTTTTCGAAGGTTTGAAGATCATGGATTTGGAGAAAGAGTGGACGCAATATCCAGTCATACGCTTAGACATGAGCCGAGGAGGAACCTCAGCCAAGACCATCTGTTCCTATCTGAACCGATGCTTCAAAGGCTATGAGAAGAAATATGACGTGGAAATCGACGCAGAGGATTCCTTGGCTGACCGATTCGATGCCATCATCCAAAAGGCTTACGAGGTGACTGGCAACCAAGTGGTCATCCTCATCGATGAGTATGATTCGCCGCTCCAGCACTCTTGGAAGACTCCCGACCATAAGCCTTGCACGGATGTCTATCGCGAAGTGTTCGCCATTCTGAAAGCCGATGACTTCTACGAGCGATTTGTCTTCATCACGGGCATTACGAAGTTTACGCAAATCTCCCTCTTCTCCGTGCTCAACAATCTGAGCAACATCAGTTTTGATGCTCCTTATGCAGCCATCTGTGGAATCACAAAAGACGAGGCGATAATCAACTTCAAGCCTGAAATTGAGCAATTGGCTGAGAAAGAAAATTGGACTTTCGACGAGGCGGTAGCCCAGTTGAAAACCTATTATGATGGTTATCATTTCAGCATAGACAACATGGTGGATGTATTCAACCCCTTCAGCCTCATCAACGCCTTAGCTGACAAAAAGCTAAGAAACTATTGGGCTGCATCGGGAGCTACTTCCTTATTGCCTAAGTTCGTTGACGACATGGAAGTAAAATTAAAGAACTTTGATCCTTGTCGATTGTTGCAACAAACGATTGAGACCTCCGATGTCACAGGGGGCGGCGCAGAGCTGTTCCTTTACCAGTCCGGCTACCTGACCATCAAGGGTTATCAGATGGGAGTTTACATTCTCGGTTTCCCAAACATGGAGGTAAGACAAGCCCTTTACGACATGGTGTTGCCGGCCCTGACCCTAAGAAAGTGTGGCGATGTGCAATCAGTGCAGTCAGACCTATTTCTGTTCATGCAACTTGGCAACCTGCCCGAAGCGAAGAAAGCCTTAAAAGCTCTCATTGCCGACGTGCCTTACAGCAATAAGAAGCTGGCGAGCATGGACATGGAGGAACGCTATCGCCTCATCATGAGCACCATCTTCAATGCCGTTGGCTTCCGTGTGCAAGTGGAAAAGATGATTGCCACGGGAA
>DAIOUH010000138.1:0-6681 GCA_036751585.1 Prevotella sp.
TTGCCTGGTAATAGACAGGCGGCCACAGCTCGGAGGCAACGTGTATTGTGAACGGGTGGAAGGCATCAACGTGCACAAGTATGGCGCGCACATATTCCATACATCTAATAAAGATGTGTGGGATTTCGTCAACTCGCTCGTGCCGTTCAACCGATACACCAATTCCCCGATAGCCAACTTCCATGGCAAGCTCTTCAACCTGCCGTTCAACATGAACACTTTCCACCAAATGTGGGGATGCTCCACGCCTGCGGAAGCACAAGGCATAATCCACTCGCAATGCGAGAACGAGATAAAGCGGCAAATAGAGGCAGGCAAACGGCTCGCCAATGGGGAGGCTACAGACAGGCTCAACCTTGAGGAGCAGGCTCTCTCGCTGGTGGGACGCGACATCTACGAGACCCTTATTAAGGAATACACCGAGAAGCAATGGGGACGGGAGTGCAAGGATCTTCCAGCGTTCATCATCAGGCGGTTACCGCTCAGGTTCACGTTCGACAACAACTATTTCAACGACTCATACCAAGGCATACCTGTTGGAGGCTACAACAACCTCATTGGGCGATTGCTCGATGGCGTGGAAACAAAGGTTGGCGTCGATTTCTTCAAGTCGGAGTATCACGATTGGCAACGCTACGCTCACAACCTCGTGTACACGGGACAGATAGACGAATTTTTCGACTATAAGTTTGGTCGGCTCAACTGGCGCACCGTGAGCTTCAAGACTCGCGTGGAGAACACGCCCAACTTCCAAGGAAACGCGGTTGTGAACTACACATCGCACGACGTGCCCTATACGCGCGTCATAGAGCACAAGCACTTCGAGATGTTCGGCCAGCAGGTCTACGACAATCCGTTGACCGTGGTCAGCGAGGAATATTCCACGGAGTATAGGCCTGGCATGGAACCATACTATCCCGTGAACGACGCGAAAAACAACGAGACAGCCAATGAATACAGGGCGATGGCTGCAAGCCTTGCACAATCAGCTTCGTCAGCGGAACCCGATGAAGGCAAGATAATATTTGGCGGCAGGCTTGCGGAGTACAAATACTACGACATGGCCCCTGTAATCGGCAATGTCATCAAGCTATTCAAAAACTTATAACAAGCTAATAAACAGGATAATACGCACAGACAACGAATTACCGTACATATCACGTCGGCTTCACGGTTGAATCGCGATGCCTTTACGGTTGAATCGCGATGCCTTTACGGCGTAAAGGCGACGCGATTCAACCGTAAAGCCGACGCAAGGTAATTTCACCCACAAAACGGGTTTTATTGAAGCAGACATCATTTAGAAATAACAAGCGATGATATATCCAAAGAATTTTGAAAACAAGATAGGTTTCAACGAGATAAAAGACAAGGTCGCAAGTTTTTGCCTGTCCACGCTCGGCAAAGGCTTGGTCGATGAAATGACCTTCTCACACGACGCTGAGACCATCAACACCTGGATGGAAGAAATTCGCGAGATGAGGCAGATAGAAGAGCAAGACGATTTCCCATTGGCATTCTTCTTCGATGTACGCGACAGCTTGAAACGGCTGCGATTGCAAAACACGTGGATTGAGGAAAGCGAACTCTTCGACATCAGGCGCTCGCTAAAGACCATAGATGACATAGTGACATATCTCTATCGTGGCGAGGAGTTGCCCGACCAGGAAGATGACGACAGCGACGTGACACTGAAAAAATGGGACTACCCTGCCCTGCACGACATTGCCGACGGCATAGCCACGTTTCCGATCATCATTCAGCAGATAGACCAGATCATAGACAAGTTTGGGCACATACGCGACAACGCCTCCCCCGAACTGCTCAACATACGCCGCGAACTGGCGAAGACCAACGGGTCGGTGTCGAGGATTCTCAACAGCATCCTCCGCTCCGCTCAAAGCGATGGCATCGTGGACAAGGACGCGGCACCGACCATGCGCGACGGTCGCCTCGTAATACCGGTGGCACCGGGATTGAAAAAGAAAATATCGGGTATCGTTCACGATGAAAGCGCCACTGGACGCACTGTATTCGTGGAGCCTACCGAAGCAGTGGAGGCAAACAACAAGATTCGCGAGTTGGAGATAGAAGAGCGCAAGGAGATAATACGCATACTATCGAAGATGGCGCAACGAATACGCCCGCACGTCCGGGAGATGCTCGACTCCTATGACTTCCTCGCCCAAATAGACTTCATACAGGCAAAGGCAAAACTGGCAAAAGAGATTGACGCCTTTGAACCCAAGGTGAAATCATCGCCCTACATCGACTTCATACGCGCGCGCCACCCGCTGCTTGAGGCGCATCTGAAGGGCGGAATCGTGCCACTCGACATCATGCTCACTCCCGAGAAGCACATTCTTATAATATCCGGCCCTAACGCCGGCGGCAAGTCAGTGTGCCTGAAGACCACGGGACTGTTGCAATACATGCTCCAGTGCGGACTCAGCATTCCAGTGGACGGAAGGAGCAAGTGCGGAGTATTCGACGACATCATGATTGACATTGGCGATGAGCAAAGCCTTGAAAACGACCTGTCCACCTATTCGTCGCACCTTCTGAACATGAAGAACATGATGAAGCAGGCTTCCGACAAAACGCTGATTCTCATCGACGAGTTTGGCACTGGCACTGAACCGCAAATTGGCGGAGCCATAGCCGAGAGCGTGCTATCGCAGTTTTGCGACAAGCAGGCTTGGGCGGTCATCACCACCCACTATCAAAACCTCAAGCACTTTGCCGATGCCCACGAGGGCGTAGTAAACGGAGCCATGCTCTACGACCGCCACGAGATGCGGCCTCTTTTCCAGCTTGCCATAGGCAGGCCAGGCAGCTCCTTCGCCATAGAGATAGCGCGGAAGATAGGGCTGCCAGAACAGGTGATAAAGCAAGCCTCGGAGATAGTGGGCTCCGACTATATCCAAAGCGACAAATACTTGCAAGACATTGTTCGCGACAAGCGCTACTGGGAACAGAAAAGGCAAACGGTGCACCAAAAGGAAAAAGAACTGCAACAACGCATCGACCAATACGAGAAAGACATAGCAGATGTCTCAGCCGACCGCAAGGCGGTGATAGCCAAGGCCAAGCAAGAGGCGGAGGAACTGCTCAAGGAAAGCAACAAGCGCATTGAGAACGCCATAAGGGAGATACGCGAACAGCAAGCCGCAAAGGAAGAGACTAAAAAGATTCGCGCCGAACTCGACGCTTTCAAACAGGACGTGGCAGACGACAGTTGGAAGACTTCATCAAAGAAAAAGAAGTCGGCAGGACTCATCTCCGACGAGGACTTCCAGAAGAAGGTGGAACAATTGAAAGCGAGGAAACAACGCCGCGAGGAACGCAAGAAGACCAAAGGCAAGGACGAGGAGAAGGCTGCAAACGCCCTGAGAAACGCCACTGGCAAATCAAAGGCCGTGGCAGACAGGCCAATCATCGTTGGCGACAAGGTGCGATTGAAGGGCTTGCGCTCTCAAGGCGTGGTGGAACAATTGTCGGGCAAGACGGCAACCGTGCTTGTTGGCGACTTGCGAACAAAGTTGCCCATCTCGCGCATTGAGCTTGTGGCGCAAGACGCTTCCACGCCAAACGCCTCAGAGCAACCTCAAAGCAAGATGGACGCGTTGAAAGAGGGCCTTCAAGCCTTCAACGTGTCGCACGTCACGCAAAACACCATCGACGAACACAGAAAGGATTTCCATCCCGACCTCGATGTCAGGGGAATGCGTGGCGATGAGGCTTTGCAAGCCGTGAGGTATTTCATCGATGATGCCGTGCTCATGGGTGTGCAACGCGTGCGCATACTTCACGGCAAAGGCAATGGCATACTTCGCTCGCTCATCCGTCAATATCTATCGGCGGAACCCACGGTGACAAACTACCACGACGAGGACGTGCGCTTTGGCGGAGCTGGCATCACCGTGGTCGATTTCTAAGCGGCCATACATATTATGGACTCTCTACCCTGAGCTCCACAATATAAAGGAAGCTCAGAATTTTCGGAACATAAGCCTTAGACGGCGCGAGCGGAGTATCATCTTCGAGCCGTCCAAGGCTTCTTTTTTATAATGTGTCTCCAAGTCTTCTATGCCATAGTCACGAAACACTTTCGGATCGCTCACAGGCTTGTTGCCACCATCGCCCAAAGTCTCCTCATGCCCTTCGCTGGTATATGGCGAGAATATCGTCAGGCTGTCAGCGTCTTGCTTGAAACGGAAGAAAAAAGACGAGGAGCCGCCTTGCAATTGTAGCAGCCGCACTTGGAAGGACCAAAACACCTTTTCGCCCGACATGTCAAGGGAGCCGCCAGTGGCGAGTGTGTCAACGCGCTCCAAATGCCAAAAGCCATCGAGCTTGCCGTTGTCGCTTGTCTCCAAGTCGCACGACATGAGACAAACGGAAACCAAGACTGTAAAGAGTATTTTTATTGATTTAGTCATTTTCACGAAGTCTTTCCCTTAATTTACCACTCCGTCTCATATAAGCCATCAGCAACAACACGCTGCCAAAAGCCACCAGCAATGACACCATATAAGACACGTTGGCGAATGAATCGTAAAGTCCATGAAGCACGGCTGGCACCAAAAGCGCAAGGAACCACAGAGCATGGCGATAACGTGGATAGAGCCCTGCCATGCCGAGATAATAGCCTGCTATGCCACACCAAATGGCATGGAGAAACGGCAAAGAGGTGAGACGGGCAATGTTGAGCACGAAAGCCGTGGTATAGTCGGCACGGACGTTTATCGTGGTCTGATATTGCACGCCCTCGAAAACGCCAAAGGCTATGCCGGCTATGAGTCCGAAATAGACCATTGTCTGTGGCAACATGGGCTCACGGCTGCGTCGCTGAAGGATTATGAGCGGTATCATCTTTGTAAACTCCTCGGTTAGACCCACGCCGAGCACGTATCCTATGATACTCAGCGGAAAAGCCGCCTCGGTGAAGATGTTGAAAAAGTTGAGGCTGTGCAGCGTGCCAAAAATCAGGAACACTCCGGCTTGTGTTAGAAAGAAAGTAGAGATGGTTGTCTTGGCGTTTACCTGGCGCGTGCTGAACAACCAAGCGAAGAACAAGCCCCAAATGGTTGCGAAATACAACGACACCACATAGAAAACAAAAATGCCGCCTATGGGCAAAAGCATGATGACCGACAACGACAAGCCCGCTATGGCAAGAATAAGCAGCCGCTTGTCCTCAATGAGCGAATGGCGACTGATGTCCTCGCGTGGGAAAATGAAGTCGCGGCCCACATGCGCCAATTGCTTAAACAATGTGCCATTGCTCTTGACCCTTGGCCGGATGCCCTTGAGAGCCAAAAGCTGCTTTATCGTGCCCTCTTCACCTGTGGCCACATCTCGCGCCTTGTCGTTGAGGAGAAGTCTGCCCTCCTCCACATATCTTGCGACCACGGCCTCATCGTATGGCCCATAGTCACGCGTGTTTCTCGTTATTATAAGCATATATCAACATTTACTGATATTGCAAATATAACACACATTATCCAATCTCGCAACATTACGTGGAAGAAAAGAAAGAATAATGTGGATTTTCTCAAAAAAAGCCGATGAAAATTTGTTTATTACACGAAAAAGGCATACCTTTGCACTCGCTTAACAAGAAACACGGCACTAACGTCGTTTATTTTGACAAGCATCATTTTTGGACTTGTAGCTCAGTTGGTTAGAGCAACAGACTCATAATCTGGAGGTCCTAGGTTCAAGCCCTAGCTGGTCCACACGAAAAAAGCAGTTACGACATTCGTAACTGCTTTTTTCGTGTGGTTGCGTAAACAATGCAGACTCTGAGTTATGCTCGCCTGGAGTGTTCAATCTTGTAGTAGTAGACGAGAGTGGTAGCATGAGCATCGTTGAGCATCATGCCTTGGTGGGCAACAACGAGACCTTGACCACAATTCAGAATGTGGAGACCATCTCCATGAATATGGGTAGCGACAACCATTTTCTTTTTTATTTACTTGTTACGTCAACTTTGGACATGGATATTTCGAATTCGTTCCAATTAACGTTCACTGGTATAAGAATGTTTGAGTCTTTCTTTTATCTTGTTCAGCTCCTTGTAGAAGCTTTCTTTTATCTTCTTAAATCTCCTTAATTCAGAGTCTCTGTAAGGAGTACGGTCGAGTGCATTTATTACTTGTTCAGTCTTTTCTATACTCTTAATCACACAGATAACTTCAAATTGGTGGTAGATTTCATGCATGTCATTAGGGAGGTAAGATAATGTTTTGGATTTTGTATCCATAGGTATCCCAAACCGTGCGTCTGCGATACTTCCGACGATGGCTCCGATGGTGTCACTATCACCGCCATGCGATATGGCTAAGCGGATGGCATCCTCGAAACTCTTCGACTTGGCAATGATGCTTAGGGAGAGGGGTACGGCATCCATGCAGGTCTCGTCGAACACTCCTTTGGGATAATCTCTCGTATCGAAGTCTTCATAATAGTTTCGGGCTATGTCCTTGAAAGCTTTTAAAGCCTTTTTGTTTGATACGTGTTTTTCCTTGCTCTTCCTAAAATGCCAGATGGCATGAGCCACTGCTTTTGCTCCTTTGATTCCCTCGGGATGGTTATGAGTAGGAAGGGCAGTCTTCTCGGCTTCTTCCAAGACTTGGGATAAGTCATCGAATAGCCAAGCGACAGGAGAAACTCGCA
>DAIOUH010000139.1:0-5437 GCA_036751585.1 Prevotella sp.
CTGGGTCGATGAGGAAATACATCATCACCGGATAGCAGGTCATCGCCGCCACGCCTACGGTGAGCAGACGGGTATATTTCTGCTGGAGCACCTTGCACCAGAAGAGACAGAAGAGACAGCCCACGATGGCTCCCACCCATTCCACGAAGTTCAAGACGTTGGTGGTGAAAGTGCCGAAGTGGAGCACGCCGCCCGTGAAGGCAGTCTGCAAGACCTTGGGCGTGCTGCCCATGAATTCGACGAAGGCGAAGAGGATGAGCAACGGGATGAGCCGCTTGTATTTCCATGCCTCCGGGGCGATGTAAGGATGGCGGATGTGGAGCATGCGCTGGAGGCAGAAATAGCCCGTCACGACGAATAGCAGCAAGTCCATCTTCATGATGTCGCTGTCGAGCCAGTTGTAGTGCTCGCCATAGTTGAAGAAGAAGATGAACTCCAGCATCCACGCCGACCACAGCAGGCAGCCCAGATAGTCGAGGCTGATGAACGGCATCGGCTTCATGAAGCGGAAGTCGTGGGTGGTGACATAGAGGAAGAGTGCCACGAAGAGCAAGGCTCCCGTCATCGCCCAGTTGATGATGCGCCAATCCTGGTAGATGTAGATGAGGCGCTCGGTAATCCAAGGCGACAAGGACATGTTGCCTAATACCAAGCAATAGAGCAAGGGGAAGAAAATGGTGAAGTCGCGCTTGGAGGTCATCCACAGCTGGATGGTGCTCATGATCTCGAAGCATCCGCAGAGCTTGAAGAAGCCTGCGATGTAAGCGAGAATGCACATGATGGGCACCGAGTCGGTCCACATGATGAGGAAGTTGCAGATGGCTACCACCAACGCCGCGTTGATGAGCAGCTGGCGGTTGGTGAAATGGAACTTCATCTTGAAGAGGAAGGGGAAGGGCATCGCCACGCCCACCACGTTGAACATGATGATCATGAGCACGTCCTCTCTCATCAAACTATATTCGCCCATCACCTGGCTCATCGCTCCCCCATAGATTCCGCTCGACATCAGGAAGATGAAGGCGATGGGGAGGTAGAGCCACGGTTGCAATCGGCGAGGAATGTAACTATTGAATGAAGGGATACTGAAAGGTCCCTGCAACATAGGAGGTCCTGGCATTTTCTTTTGAGTGTTGAACGTTGAGTTATTCCTTGATGCGAACCTTGGTTTCGACATTCAAGCCGGCACGGAGCAATGCTACCTGCTTAGGGTCGTTGTCCTTGGTGAGGGCAATGCGAACAGGCACACGCTGTTCCACCTTCACGAAGTTGCCCGTGGCATTATCCACAGGAATCATCGAGTAGGCGTTTCCTGCCGCGGCAGAGAGTGCTTGAACCTTGCCATGGAATACGACACCAGGGATGGCATCGGCGGTGAAATCCACGCTCTTGCCCACGCTGATTCCGTCCATCTGGGTCTCACGGTAGTTGGCCACCACCCATACGTCATTGTCGTCCACGATGCGAGCCAACATCTGTCCTGGCTGCACCAACTGTCCCTCGTGTATGTCCTTTTTGCCCATCACGCCGTCGCAGGTAGCCACGATGACAGTGTAGGAGAGGTTGAGGCGAGCCAAGTTGAGTTGAGCCTGTGCCACACTCTCTCCGGCACGAGAACCGCCGAGCTGCTGGGTCTGTACGTTCTTCACCGAAGCGGCACTTGCCTTGCGACTGCTTGCCTGTTCGTAGCGAGCCTTGGCACCGAGGTAGCGAGCGTAAGCATTGTCGTACTGCTGCTTGGTCACAGCGTCCTTCTTCATCAGGGCGGCGAAGCGATCAAAGTCTTGCTTGGCGTTCATCATGTCCACGCGAGCCTCTTCGATTCCTGCCGAAGCAGTCTGCACATTGCTGTTGGTGGTGCCCATACTGGCAGAAACCACCGACGAGCCGGCCTTCGAACCACGCAAGCCAGCCTCCGCTTGAGCCACATGGAGACGGAACTCAGCGTCCTCGATGATGACGAGAGTGTCGCCCTTCTTCACGTGTTGGAAGTCAGTGAAACGGATTTCCTTGATGAATCCAGGCACACGTGTGTTGATAGGGGTGATGTGTCGGTTCACCTGTGCGTCGTCGGTATAAGCCACGTCGCCGCCATGATAGAAATGGCTGAAGCACCAGCCCACTGCTCCCACCAAGAGGAGAATAATCACTACATTATAGATTCGCTTGATTAATTTCTTGCTCATAATTTAAAAGAATATCCTTTCACCATCCGCTAAAGCTCCTTTGCCATTTCCCCATAGGGAGGAAAGAGCCATATTGTTGGAGTTTATCGGGGCGTGGTTGATTATTATTGTTGTTAATTATTATTGTAGTGTTTTTATTGATTTCGTCCCTTTTATTCCTCAATAATATAGAACTAAGCATATTAATCCCCTCCCCTATGTGGGGGAGGGGTCGGGGGAGAGGCCTTCTAAATCTCTCCTGCCACGTACTTCATCCTATAGTAGGCATAGACAATGTTGATGCGGGCATCCACCTCGCTTAGTTCGGCGTTGAGCTTCAAGTTGGAAGCATCCACCATGTCGGTGACGAGTGCCATTTGGTTGAGGTAGCGAGAATTGATGACCTCATAGTTCTGTCGGGCGAGTTCCACGCTCTTCCGTTGCGTCTCCAACTCCACGTAGGTTTGTTGATATTGCACGTAGGCAGCCTGTACATTGTTGTTGAGTTGCTCGGTCTGTACGGCGTGTGCTTCCTTTGCCTGTCGGGTCTCCACTGCAGCCTGCTTGATGCGCTTATTGCTCTTGAAGAGTGAGCTGAGGCTGTATTTCACGCCCACGCCCACGTACCAAACATTGAGATTCTTGTCTACTGGCGGCAACTCGAAGAGAATGGGGCCGTCGAACTGGTCGGCGGCAACGAAAGCCACCTTCGGCAGAAGATCGCTTTTCGCTATCTTTTCCTTTTGCTCAGCGATGCGGATGGCGTTGCAGCTCTGCTCCAAAAGTGGGGAGTTCATCGTGCCCGCCGTCTGCCAATAAGCCTCACCGTCCTTGCCATAAGCCTTGTCGGCGATGGTCGCGTCTGGGATAATCTGAACATCATCACTTGTCGAGGCTCTTGTCTCAGAGTTCCCTTGGGTCATTCCGAGCGTGTTGCAGAGCTGGTGGTTGAGAATGCTTCTGTTGTTGCGAATGGCGGTCAATCCGAGCTTGAGACTTTCCATCTGAAGTTCGTATCGGGTGATGTCGTTCTTCAGTGCCATCCCCTGTGCCTGCTTCGCCTTGATGTCGTCGATGAGCTGTCGGGTGAGTTCGATGTTCTTCTCATACACCTTGATGCGGTTGTCTATCTTGTAGAGGTCGAGATACTGACCGAGGGCGATGAAACGAGCCTGTTGTCGAGTGAGTTTTACGCCCACTTCGGCTTGTTGCTTGCCCAGTTCTGCGAGCTTGATGCCAGCGTTGATCGCTCCTCCGGCATAGACCACTTGTTGGGCTTGGAAGGCGAAGTTGTTGCCGAAGTGGGGACTGCTCAATCCATGGACATTGGAAAAATCGCGGTCGGTGAGCAATGCGTTGCCGATATAGCTGAAGGAAAGCGATGCATCGAGGTCGGGCAGCTTCTTGCTCTTTGCCGACTCGATGCCGAGGTTGGCTGCTTCCACGCCCGACTTCACGGCACGAAGGCTCAAATTGTTATCCTCAATCTTGGAAAATAGTTGGTCGATGGTCATCGTTTGCCGTTGGGCATCGACAAATGACGTAGCTCCAAACAACAGGAGCCATGAAAAAATGATTTTCTTTATCATCAAATAATCTATCTTAAAATTCGTGTGCAAAGGTATTGTGATTTCGGCAATGTGGCGTTTTACATTTTACGCGATGGATGGACGATTAAGGAACAACAATTCGGTTTTATCACATTTCTTTGGTACCTTTGTGGGAAAAAAGGAAAATGACAGTCGTAAGAAGCCATACGTCCTGTCTCATATTAGGACATATAAAATGATAAACTCCACAATGGAACTGATGGCCCCTCAAGAAGCAAGCCTTTCTGTCGCGCGACTGGATGAATGGCAGCAAGGCCCACAGGTGTTGACTTATGGGGCAATTCTAATTTGCCGCAAGGGGAAGGCCGTGCTGAGGGTGAATTATAAAGATTGGGATTTGTTTGAGAACGCGGTAATCACGGTATTCCCAAACGACGTGGTAGAGATAATAAGTGAAGAACGAAGGGAGATAAAAGCAAAACAAGAGGATTCTTCACTCTTCACTCATTCCTCACTCTTCGAAGTGGAAATGCTTAAATACAGTCCGTCAATCCTGCGTGAGGCAAGCCTGCAACTGGAGCAAACCGTATATTCCTCACTGCGCGAAGATCGTTGCAGACAGGACACGCCTGTGGTGACGAGAATCATCAACAACATGTTCTCCTTGTTGAAAGTTTATTTCGACCAAGCCGATTGCACATGCATCTCGCAACTTGTGCTTTGCCAGCTCAAGGCGTTTTTCATCGGTTTCCATGAATATTTGCAGCGCAATCCGCAGTATCGCCCTGATGAGGTGAAGTCCTATCGGGTGAGGGAACTCTTCAACCATTTCATGATGCTGATGGAGCGAGACTTCAAGCTATCACGCGACGTGAGTTACTACGCTTCAAAGATGAGCATCACGCCGAAGTATCTCACCACCATCGTGCGCCAGGTTACCGACCATACGCCCAAGGCCATAATAGACCAATATGTCATATTGCAAATAAAGTTGCAACTGCAACGAACATCGCAGAGTGTCAAGGAGATAGCATGGGAATATCATTTCGCCGACACCAGCTTTTTCTGCCGTTACTACAAGAAGCACACTGGAGTCACGCCACAACAGGAGAGAAAATGAACTTGCTCAATTACGGTTGAAAACCCCAACAGCCATGGGCTTCCAGCCTTACAACTCTTTCTTGTCCGCGTCATCTTCCTTTACGGCATAACCCTTCCATGAACGGTAATACCACTCTATGGACTTGTATTCCACTTTCTTTTGAATTGGGAAGCCTGACGTTTTCATCTGCCGCATGTGAGCTGGCCAACCATTGCCAAAGTAGTAGTAATCCTCCATGAGTTCCACTTTCAGGCTGTCGTCTTTAATATATTTGGATACGGAGTCCTTGACAAGGGCATCCATCTTGTCCGACATTTCCCCCGAAAACAAGTTGGACAAGACATTGCCTGTCAGCTCAATGGCATCCTTTGGCGGAATGGCCGTGACACTGCTGCAAGAGATTGAATAGTCGTCATCCAACCCATCTTCCTCTTCGTCTTTGGCATAAGTTGCCAAAATCCGCATCTTGGTAGGGAAAACGGTGGAAGTGGAATCGGTCATGGCTGTCGTGCCTAAATTAAACTGTTTCCCATGGCAACCGAACAAGAGTGGAAGCTCCTTTATGTTTTTCCTTACGCCAGCCTCATTGCCCAATGACAATTTTATAAGTCCCTCTAATC
>DAIOUH010000139.1:5537-6607 GCA_036751585.1 Prevotella sp.
TTTTTCCTTACGCCAGCCTCATTGCCCAATGACAATTTTATAAGTCCCTCTAATCGTTTTCTCGGCATGACGGAATCCATCATGGGGGCTTTCTGGTATATGGTGTCAAATGCCAACTTCACTCCTTGCAGGCAGAGGTCTCGCACCTCACGCCAGTTGTCGATGGACTCTATAGTGCCATACTCATCGGTGTGAAACTTTATCTTGACGTTGTTGAACGCATGCAAGATGGCGGCGTTCATCCTCATCATTGTCGATTGCGCCGTCGAGTCGTCCCCTAACTTCACCTCCAATGGTGTCATTTCCATATTGTAGCCATTGGAAGTTGAGTCGGTGACAACGATCATACAGTCGCGTGTGTAGTAGCTGGAAGTTATGGTATCTTTCGGTGTCACCGTATACATCGCATCCGTATAAGTGTACTTCATGGTATCGCCCTTGCAGAAATAGGCGACAACATTGATAACAGAGTCTTCATTACTTTCTTGCAAACTGGTGACTTGCGCTTTCGTGGCGAGTGCATAACAAATCAATACAAATAGGAGCGTTAGTATTCTTTTCATACATTAAGTCAATTGGTTAACAGTCGCAAAGATACATAAACTTTTGGACATTACCCTTATCCGTCTTGCTTTTTTTACTACGACTTACGTCATTCCCCATTCCTACACTCACCATCCTCGTAGCTTTCTTGCATATCCTTGAGAATGCTTATCATTTCCTGTCGCAGGCTCTCAGGCTCCAACACGATGATGTTACGCCCATGCCAAAGCAGCTCTTGCAGGAAATCACGACTGGGGCGAACGGACAATGTATATTCCCGAAACATCCCATCTTTTGCCTCTTTCACCTTCTGTTGGCTCTCATGCAATGGCACTTCCTCGATATAATTGTACTCTGGATAGAACGCGCGAATGCGAATCTGCTCCACAGGCACATCCTCCATGCGATAGATGCCATAGCAATCCTCGTAATACCGTTCTGGAGTCAAAAATTTCTTCATCTCCTTCGACAACGGATGCTTCTCACAAATCACCTTCAAGAAACTGATGCGGTCGAAAGGAAGACAG
>DAIOUH010000140.1:0-6484 GCA_036751585.1 Prevotella sp.
TTGCCGAACTGTCCGTGACAGAGGTGAAGACATCTGTATACGATCCCGAAAACGAGTAATACCAAAAACATTACCGCGGCTTGGTACGACAAGTACCAAACCGCGGTAGCCATAATACCAAGCCGTGGTATCCGCAATACCACAGCGTGGTATTGACGCTACCACAGCGTGGTACCGACAGTACCACACTGTGGTAGTTTTTTTTATAATACACAAAAAGCTGCCAACCGAGGAAATAATATTATGCCAATCGGGGAAACATGGAAACAATTTCGTATCTTTGCACATGAAGACCAAAGAATGTGAAAGGCATGAAATACCCAATAGGAATACAAGACTTTGAAAAAATCATAGAGGGCGGATATGCATATATAGATAAGACCAACTTCGTTTATGATTTAGCGCATAATGGCAATATATACTTTCTGTGTCGTCCTCGACGATTCGGAAAGTCCTTGCTCGTATCTACCTTGAAATGCTATTTTGAGGGGAAGAAAGAGTTGTTCAAGGGTCTTGCCATCGACAAGTTGGAGAAAGATTGGAAACAATATCCTGTGTTCCATATAGATTTCAACGGCATCAATTTTACTGATGCAGGTATGTTGGACAAGACCTTGTTAGGGTTTGTAGAACGCCAGGAAAAAACTTATGGGAGGGACGAGTTTGCTGAAGGACTGGGAAACCGATTCGCCTCTGTTCTGAAAGCTGCCCATGAGCAGACCGGGCTTCGTGCCGTAGTATTGATAGATGAATACGACAAGCCAATGCTGGATGTCTTGGACCAAGAGTTGTATATTACGATAAATGGTCAGAAAAGAAAGTTGGAGGATTGGAATCGTGATGTGTTAAAAGGATTCTATTCAGTGTTCAAAGCTGCTGATGCCGACTTGCAGTTTGTCTTGTTGACGGGTGTCACCAAGTTCTCGCAAGTAAGCGTGTTCAGCGGATTCAACCAGCCAGACGACATCAGCATGGATGAACGCTACGAGGCTCTTTGCGGCATCACCGAGGAGGAACTATACACGACTTTTGATGAACCCATCAAGGCCATGGCAGCAAGATATAAGGTTTCAGAGGATGAGATGAAGTATAAGCTGAAACGCAAGTTTGATGGCTATCATTTCAGTTCCAACATGCTCGACATCTATAATCCGTTCAGCATATTGAACTCACTGAGCAAGAAGAAGCTAAGTGATTTTTGGTTTCGCACTGGCACACCAACTTATTTGGTTCGTCTGCTTTCTCACTTTAGAGAGAACTTGAACGAGTTGACAGGCAAGTATTATCCGACCAGTAGTTTTGTGGATTATCGAGCAGATGTAGAGGCGCCTTTGCCAATGATTTATCAAAGCGGATACCTCACTATCAAGGATTGGAATATGAACACGGATTCTTATCTCTTGGATTTTCCGAACGATGAGGTAGAAAACGGTTTCCTCACCTTGGTGGCAGCCAGCTATTTGAAGCCAAAAGAACAGACTGGTGCTTTTGTGTTGCAGGTGGTGAATGCCATGGACGCGGGCGATTGTGACCAATTGGAGAAGCTGCTTACTTCCTTCTTTGCCAGCATCCCGTATAACCAACGTCGCAAGGACAACGAGCGAGAGAAGGAGCGCTATTTCCAATATACCTTCTATCTCATATTGCGAATGATAAGCTGTTTTACGGTTTACATCGAGAAGGAGCAAAGCGAGGGCAGGGTTGATTGCATCGTGGAAACATCAAATGATGTCTATATCTTCGAGTTCAAACGAGATGGCTCGGCACTTGACGCTCTCGACCAAATCGAAAGGATGGGATATGCGAGGGAATATGCTGCTGACAGCAGAAACGTTCACCAGATTGGTTGCAACTTCTCGTCGAAGACTGGAACGATAGATGGGTGGAAAATGAAATAAATGATTTGCCAAAAAAAGCCGGCGCATCTCAATGAAGAGATGCGCCGGCTTGCGTTTCTTGAGCCTCTTGTCGGATTCGAACCAACGACCCCGAGATTACAAATCACGTGCTCTGGCCAACTGAGCTAAAGAGGCAGGTGGGCAAGCGATTCTTATCGCGCCGCTACAACCAAGTACCCTTGCTACGTTCCCGTCCTGGGGGATTCCGAGGGAGCTGGCCGTAAGAGACTTGCCCATGTCATTGAGGGTTTTCTCAAATGCGGGTGCAAAGGTAAGACAATTTGCGGAATAAAGAAAAAATATGACGTATAAAAAGCAAGATTTAACATATTTTTCTATCCTTGCCCCCTCATCTACCTCTAAAAAATGCGTACCTTTGCACCCGAAATATGATAAACGTCATCTCTCTGATACAGCTCAAGGCTTTTGCCCGTCAGGACGGTTTTTTGCTCTTCCTGCTATGGGTCGCGTCGTTCGCGATTATCGTCCACAGCCCTACGTCTTCGTGGGGCAGCCTGCTTGCCATGGCCACGCCTTTCTTCGTGGGTTGGCTGCTCGTGAAGTTTCGCGACTACGCCCTCAAGGGCGTCATCTCGTTTCGCAGGGCATTGGCATTCTGCGTGTTCACGTTCTTTTACGCCTCCATGCTCTTCGCGGTGGCGCAGTATGTCTACTTCCGCTTCTTGGACAATGGCGCGTTGATTTCAACGCTCGTCTCCACCATCAAGACGCTTGAGCCGTTTTATCGCGCCCAGGGCGTTTCCGTAGAGGGGCTGAAGCAATCCATCACCATGATAGGAGAGCTGTCGCCGGTGGAGATAGCCTTCATCTTCATGATGCAAAACATCTTCATGGGCTTCTTCATGAGTTTCCCCATAGCCTTGGTGACGAGGAGGAGAACCGCGAGAGGCAACATCAACCATTAAGAAACAACCAGAAAAATGAACATATCCGTAGTCATTCCCCTTTTCAATGAGGCAGAGTCGTTGCCAGAGCTTCACGCGTGGATCCAACGCGTGATGAAGGCCAACAATTTCAGCTATGAGATTATCTTCGTCAACGACGGCTCCACCGACAACTCTTGGCAGGTGATAAAAGAGCTCTCCGCCAAGGATCCAAACATCCACGCCATAAAGTTCCGCCGCAACTACGGCAAGAGCCCCGCCCTCTATTGCGGGTTCAAGAAGGCCTGTGGCGACGTGGTGATAACCATGGACGCCGACTTGCAAGACTCGCCCGACGAGATTCCAGGGCTCTACAAGATGATAACCGAGGACGGTTACGACCTCGTGTCGGGCTACAAGAAGAAGCGCTACGACCCGCTCACTAAGACCATCCCCACAAAGCTCTTCAACGCCACGGCACGGTGGATAAGCGGCGTGCACAACCTGCACGACTTCAACTGCGGCCTCAAGGCTTACCGCAAGGACGTGGTGAAAAACATCGAGGTCTACGGAGAGATGCACCGCTACATACCATACCTTGCCAAGAACGCGGGCTTCGACCGCATAGGCGAGAAGGTGGTGCACCACCAGGCGAGAAAATACGGGCACTCCAAGTTTGGCATCAACCGTTTCTTCAACGGCTATCTCGACTTGCTCACCCTGTGGTTCCTCAGCAGCTTCGGCAAGAAGCCCATGCACGTGTTCGGCTTCATAGGTTCCATGATATTCTTCATAGGCTTCATCTCGCTCGTGTGGCTCATCGTGGAGAAGGCCATAGCCCTGTGCAATGGTGTCTATGGCGACCTACTTGCCAACCACGCCTCGTTCTACATCGCGCTGACCGCGCTCATCCTCGGCTCACAGTTCTTCGTGGCAGGATTCCTTGGCGACCTCGTGAGCAGGCAGAACCCACAGCGCAACGATTACCAGATAGAAGAAACCATCTGAAAATGAGGAAACTCCTGTATCTTTTAGTAGGGGTGGCGACATTGGCGGCATGCTCAAGCGTTGACTGCCCGCTCAACAACACCGTCTACGCCAAATACGTGCTCCGCGGACCAGTGAAGACCCTACCCGACATGCTCACCATATCCACCAAGACGGGCGACGGGTCCGACTCCGTGCTCATCAACAAGCAAGAGAACACCGATTCCTTCTCGTTGCCAATGAGCTACAACAGGCCTGAGGATGTCCTCGTAATGCAGACTAACGACCTCTTCGACACCATAAGGGTGGAGAAGACCAACACCCCACACTTCGAATCGGTGGACTGCGGAGTAAACTATTTCCACACCATCACCAACGTGGCATACACGCGCCATGCCATTGACTCGGTGGTCATCCATCACAACTACGTCAACTATGATGCCTCGCAACAGCATTTCTATATCTATTTTAAGGAAAGTCGTGAGTAGTCTTCTGCTCTTGTTCGCCCTCACCGCCACGGCTCAACGCCAGCAGGGTCAAGGGCAGCAACGACTTAGCAAAGACGAGCAGCTGAAGCTGCGCATGAAAGCCATCGACGATTCCATACCCTGGTGGCGTGGCATCCAGGTGAAAGCCGACTTGATGGGCGTCGTGCAGCGCGCCGTGTCGTCGACAGGGCAATACGAGGTCGGAGTGAGAGTGAACCTCAAGGACAAGTATTTCCCCGTGCTGGAGATAGGCCTTGGTCAGGCCGACGACACCAACCTCTCCACCAACACCCACTATAAGACCTCCGCGCCTTACGGCAAGATAGGCATGGACTTCAACATCTTGAGAAACAAGCACGACATCTATCGGCTCTTCGCCGGCGTGAGATACGCCTACACCAATTTCAAGTTCAACATTGACCACCCCGATGTCACTGACCCCGTTTGGGGCGACAAGGTGCCATTCTCCCTTCACGACGTGAAGGCGCAATACCACTGGATGGAAGCCGTCTTCGGCACCGAGGCTAAGATCGCGGGTCCCGTGAGCCTTGGCTGGACTTTCCGCTACCGAAGGAGGATAGCCCACAAGGATGGAGACTACGGCAACACTTGGTATGTGCCAGGCTTCGGCAAGCAGGGCTCATCATGCATCTGGGGCTCATTCGAGCTAATGGTAAACCTGTGAAACTCTGACACCACACCATAATGAAAAAGAAAAACTTATTCAAGGCCATCTTCCTCGTCATCCTCATCGTGGCTTCGGTCGCCATCATCTGGCAACAACGCACGACACCTTACCAGCACGACACGGGATTCATCTTCGGCACGACATACAGCATCACCTATCAATACGACAAGGACTTGCAGCCCGAGATTGAGGCAGAGATGAAGGAGGTGGACGCCGCCCTGTCGCCATTCAACAAGCAAAGCATCATCACCGCCATAAACAACAACCAAAAGGTAAAGCTCAACAAGAAGTTTATCGAGGTGTTCAACCTCGCCGAGAAAATCTCGCACGAGACCGACGGCGCATTCGACATCACCGTTGCCCCACTGGTCAACGAATGGGGATTCGGGTTCAAGAAAGGCGTAGATCCCACACGCCACACCATCGACTCCCTGCGCCAAATAGTGGGCTATCAGAAAGTGGCACTGAAGGGCGGCACGATAGTGAAGCAGGACCCACGCATAAACCTCGATTGCTCTGGCGTGGCAAAAGGCTACGGCTCCGACTGCGTGGCCAACCTCCTAAGACGCCACGGTATAGAGAACTTCATGGTCGAGATAGGCGGTGAAGTGGTGACATCGGGCATCAACCCCGACAGGGTGCCATGGAGAATCGGCGTGACGAAACCCGTTGACGATCCGACACAACAAGACAGTGAGCTGCAAACCGTGCTCAACGTCACCGACAAGGCAATGGCAACAAGCGGAAACTATCGCAACTTCTATTATAAAGGAGGAAAGAAATATGCCCACACCATAGACCCGAAGACGGGCTATCCGGTACAACACAACATCCTGTCGTCGACCGTGGTAGCCGACAACTGCGCCACTGCCGACGCCTACGCTACCGCCTTCATGGTGTTGGGACTCGAAAAGGCGAGAGCCATATTGGAAAGGCATCCCGAGCTTATGGTCTATTTCATATATAGCGACAAGAACGGGAAGAATGCAGTATGGTTCTCACCGTCAATGAAAAAAGTTATCGCACAATGAGATGGGACTCACTTGCTTCTCTGCCACTCTTCATAGGAATGAGTCAAAAAGAACTGGAGAGCATCATGACACAAACACGAATCGACTTCAACAAGGTCGAGGCGGGCACTGTCATAGCGAAGCGCAACCAGTCTTGTGGTAAACTGACTATCGCCATATCGGGTGAATTGCTTTGCCAATCATGCTCCGATGACAACGCGTATAAGGTGGAAGAGAATATCAGCGCGCCAATAATATTGCAGTCGCTTGGCATATTCGGAAAGTACCAAGTGTTCACGAAAACCATAAAGGCCATCACGCAAACCAACACCATCACGTTTGAGAAAGACGAGCTGCACAAGTTGCTCGACTCGTCGCTCATATTCCGAATAAACCTCATACGCATCCTGTCCACCCGACTGCAAAAACAAGAGCAACAACTCTGGGAACAACAGTATCACCCCAAGGGCAAGACCATCTCGGAGCAAAACAACGACCTGCTGGTTTACCACATAAAGCAATTCATCAA
>DAIOUH010000141.1:0-6220 GCA_036751585.1 Prevotella sp.
CCAAAGTGGTTGTATTTTGGTCCATCGGGTTTTACCTTGTTTACGGTGGCGAGCAGGTCAGCGTCCATGGTCTTAGGTCGTGCAGTGAAGTTGCCTATGCGTGTCCATTGGTTGGGATTGAGTAGGTTGGAGGTAAGTTCAGCGCGGTATAGGCCTTTTGCGGAGCTTGCGGCATAGATGTATTTGCTGTCGGTATAAGAATAGTCCACGCGAAAGCCGAGTTGATAAGTGTCGGTAAACGATGCCTTGGTCACGTTGAGCCTTACTATCCCGAAATTGGTTGAGATATAAGCGTCGTTGCCATTGATATCCACACTATTGATAGACTTATCCACGGTCATCGACGTGTTCATGTATGCCGGCATATTCACCACGTCGCCATTCTGTGAGAGCAAGTCTATGTTGTAGTCATCATATGCGATGACAAGTTTCTTGGCGGCCTTGCACCATGCTATGTGTGATATTTGACAGTCGGAGAGCACCGTGGTCTTGTCGTATGTCCTCACCTCTTGGTCTTGCGGGTCATAACTGAAGAGGCCGCCAGAGGCGAGCACATAGAGCATGCCGTCATTGGTTTGCTCTATCTCTTTTGGCTCATAGTAGCTCAAATATGCTTTCCATTGTGCATGGGATTCTATGGCAAATGCCATTATTGTAATTATGCACAGGATTAATTTTCTTGTTGTCATTGCCGTCATTTTATTTGATAACTGCTTTTATAAGCCTTTTATTGCAATTGTCTTATGTAAAATAATCAATTTCCACAACTTTTTGTGGAAATATTCCACACTGTTTCCACACTTTCCACAATATATAGATTTTGACATGGCACGCTGTATATGTTGATTATCAACTACTTATATGAAAGCACATGTTTTTGGCACACTGGTTGTGATATTAGATAGTGAACACGCCAACGAACTAAACGTCAAGTGAAGCGGTTCAGATTAAAAAGATTACATAAACAAATTAAAATTCAACGATTATGAAAAAGTTAGTTTTCGCAGCTATCGCAGCATTGGTAATGGTGTCAGTCAGCAATGTCTTCGCAACTGATAAGATGACAAGTGTATCAACAGTGGCTCCTATTGACACGGTGGCTCCATCACAGCCAGCCGACACGACAGTGGAGAAGCAGACACCTGTAGAGACTCCTACAACACCCGACAACCCTTCTACTCCTGATACACCTGCCGACACCACTACGTCGACCCCATCTGTAGCACAGTAATATTCTCTCTAAAAGGACAGTGATTTAGGGTAACACAAAAGATTGTATTTTCGATAATTACTGTCAACAAAGTTTCGCTTTCTTTCAGATAGGAGACTGATGAATGACTTTCATCAGTCTCCTTGTTTTTTCTTATGGTTTCCTTGGCTGTGATGTTTTTTACTCGCTCAAAAGCCAGTCAGCGAGTTTTTTTACTGCCTTTGCCCTGTGGCTTATCTTGTTTTTGACATCTTCTCCAAGTTCAGCGAAGCTTTTGTCGTAGCCGTCCGGAATGAATATTGGGTCATAGCCAAAGCCCTCTGTGCCATGCTTCTCATGTGCTATACGGCCTTCCACGGAGCCCTCAAAGCGATATTCGCGTGAACAGACAGGGTTGCCGCCTTCCATCTGTATGAGCGAGATGACAGTGCGAAAACGAGCCTTGCGGTTTGCGTTGTCGCCAAGCTTGGTGAGCAGTTTCCTCATGTTTGCCTCACTGTCGTGGTCGGTGCCTTCAGCGTAACGCGCCGAGTGAACTCCAGGTTCACCGTCAAGCGCGTCTACCTCAAGCCCCGTGTCGTCTGCGAAACAGTCTATGTGATACTTGTCGAATATGTATTCAGCCTTTTGGTGTGCGTTGGCTTCCAATGAGTTGCCAGTCTCAGGTATGTCTTCATGGCATCCTATTTCGGCAAGTGATACAATGTCAAATGTTGGACCGAGAATCTCCCGTATTTCCTGTAGCTTGTGCGGGTTGTTGGTCGCGAATACTATTTTCATTTATTGTAACCTCGTTTGTTTTATCCTGTTTGTTCTTTGGCAATTTCACCTTCACATGATCGAATCCCTCGCCATATACACCGATGACAGAGCTCTGCGACACGAAGGCGTTAGGGTCAATCATCTTTATCAGTCGGAATATGGGCGTGCTCTCACGCTTGCGCGCGAGTATGCAAAGCACCTTCATCTCTTGGCCTGTGTACCAGCCGTGGCCATCGAGAATGGTGACACCGCGGTCGAGCTGCGTGCCAATGGCATCGGCTATCTCTTGGCTTTTCTTGGAGAAAATCATGAACTGCACCGACTCGCGGCGAACGTTCATTACGTGGTCGAGCATGAAGTTTTCCACAACCATGGTGCACAAACCGAACATCACCTTGTGAACCCTGTTGATGGTGTCACCAAATTGTGGGAAGAACATACAACTTCCGATGATGCACAAGTCGATGGCAAGCAACACCTGCCCCAGCGAGAAGTTGTAGTATTTGTTCACCGATGCCGCGATGATGTCGGTGCCGCCCGTGGAGCCGTTGCTCAGGAAGACGATGGCAAGCGACGAGCCTGTCAGCATACAACCTATGAGCAGCGACATGAAGTCTTGGCTTTCTCCTAATATCTTGATATAGTGCCCACTGGCATCTGTTGGCATAAGCCATTGGGCAAACCATAACATGAAATACAGCAAGCCGATGGCATAGATGGTCTTCATGAGAAACTTTATTCCCAACACTTTCAGACCAACTACCAACAACGCTATATTGATGAGGAGATACGTGTCTTGGATTGGGAAACCAGTGGCGTAATAGATAACAGCCGACATACCGGTCACTCCTCCGGTGACAATCTCATAGGGAAGGAGAAAAAGTGTGAAGGCAAAGGCATAGAGGCATACGCCAAAGGTGATGCCCGCATAGTCTTTAATCTCGTTGAATATTACTCGCTGGTTTATTGTCATGTTGCTTAATGATTAATCAATTAAACAATTCAATCCATCGTTTAAAAAGTGGTTTATTTCACCACGATGTTGATTATTCTCTTTGGCACCACGATGACTTTGACTATCTTCTTGCCATCGGTGTACTTTGCGCACCTGTCATCGGCGAGCGTCTCCTTCTCGATGGTGTCCTTGTCGGCATCGGCTGCGAACGTCTTTTGGAAACGGGCCTTGCCGTTGAAGCTCACGGTCATCTGCATCTCGTTCTCCACCAAGTATTTCTCGTCCCACTCTGGCCACTTGGCATCGCACACTGTCGTGGTGTTGCCGAGTTGATGCCACAGTTCTTCGGCGATATGCGGGGCGAATGGCGCGATGAGCACTACCACGTCGGAGAGCAGCTTGCGGTTGTGGCATTTCTGCTGTCCAAGCTCGTTGACGCAAATCATGAATGCCGAGATGGATGTGTTGTATGAGAATGCCTCAATGTCTTGAGATACTTTCTTAATGAGCTTGTGCACGCTCTTAAGGCTGTCTTGTGACGGCTCCGCGTCGTCTACGAGGTACTTGTCGGATCGGTTGTCCCAGAACAGTGCCCACAACTTCTTCAAGAAGCGGAAGCAACCGTCAATGCCGTTGGTATCCCAAGGCTTAGAGGCTTCCACTGGTCCGAGGAACATCTCATACAGGCGGAGAGTATCTGCACCATAGTCGCGCACGATGTCGTCGGGATTGACGACGTTGTACATCGATTTTGACATCTTCTCTATGGCCCAACCACACTGGTATTTGCCTTCGGCACCCTCAGCCGACTTGCTGCCGTCCTCGAAGATGAACTCAGCATTCTTGTATTCAGGGCTCCAGTTCTTGAATGCCTCAGTGTCGAGAATGTCGTTCTTCACGAGGTTTATCCAAACGTGGATAGGTGTCACGTCGTTGTAGTTCTTGCGCTGCCCGAAGCTCACGAACACTGGCTTATCGGCTGTGGACAATTCGTTGGCACGGTAAACGAAGTTGCTTCGTCCCTGTATCATGCCTTGGTTCACGAGCTTCTGGAAAGGTTCCTCCTCGCAGCTCACTCCGTAGTCGTGGAGGAACTTGTTCCAGAACCTTGAGTAAATCAGGTGGCCGGTGGCGTGCTCAGTGCCTCCAACGTAGAGGTCAACGTGTCGCCAATACTCATCAGCCTCCTTGGAAACGAGAGCCTTGTCGTTGTGGGGATCCATATAGCGAAGGTAATAGGCGGAGCTTCCGGCGAAGCCAGGCATGGTGTAAAGGTCGAGTGGGAACACTGTCTTGTTGTCTATCTTAGAGTTCTCCACCACCTTGTTTGCCACGGTGTCCCAAGCCCATTTCTTGGCTCTTCCCAATGGTGGCTCACCGTCTTCAGTTGGCTTATATTCTGTTATTTCAGGAAGTTCCACAGGCAGGCACTCCTCTGGAACCATTTTTGGTATGCCATTGTCGTAGTACACGGGGAATGGCTCACCCCAATAGCGTTGACGTGAGAAGATGGCATCGCGCAGACGGTAGTTCACCTTCACGCGGCCAATGCCCTTCTCGGTCACGAATTTTTTTGTCTTTGCTATGGCTTCTTTCACGGTGCAGCCGTTGAGCGTGAATCCATCGATGCTCGTGTGACCCTCGCGTGGGGAGTTCATCACTATGCCCTCCTTGGCATCGAAACTCTCTTCCGACACGTCGGCACCCTCGATAAGCGGTATGATGGGCAGGTTGAAGTGCTTTGCGAAAGCGTAGTCGCGACTGTCGTGGGCAGGCACTGCCATTATGGCTCCCGTGCCGTAGCCGGCAAGCACGTATTCTGAAATCCAGATTGGTATCTCGTCGCCAGTGAAGGGGTTGATGGCGTATGAGCCACTGAACACGCCCGTCACCTTGTGGTCGCTCATGCGGTCGAGCTCGGTGCGGCTCTTCACGTAGTTGAGATATTTCTCCACATCGGCTTTCTGGCCTTCGGTCGTCACCTGCTTCACATATTCGCTTTCAGGTGCGAGCACCATGAACGTGACACCGAACATAGTGTCGGCGCGTGTGGTGAAGATGGTGAACTTCACGTCAGAGTCTTTCACGTCAAACACCACCTCGGTACCTTCTGAGCGTCCTATCCAGTTGCGCTGAGTGTCGGTGATGCTGTCGCTCCACTGTATGGTGTCGAGACCGTCGAGCAGACGCTGAGCGTAAGCCGACGTGCGAAGGCACCATTGGCTCATTTTTTTCTGCACCACGGGGAAGCCGCCACGTATGGAGACACCCTCCACAACCTCGTCGTTGGCGAGCACTGTGCCAAGGCCGGCGCACCAGTTTACCATCGTCTCGCCCTTGAAGGCAATGCGGTAGTTCATCAACGTGTCGCTCTTTTGCTTTTCGTCCATGGCGTTCCACTCCTCGGCGGTAAACTGCAATGTGTCGTCAGTCTGTGCTGCGTTGACACCCTCAGTGCCCTTCTCCTCAAAGTGCTTTATGAGCTTGTCTATAGGCTGGGCTTTCTTCAAGGCGTTGTCGTAGTAGGAGTTGAACATCTTCTCGAAAGCCCATTGTGTCCAATGATAATAGTGTGGGTCGCAAGTCTTTACCTCGCGGTCCCAGTCAAACGAGAAGCCAATCTTGTCGAGCTGCTCGCGATAGTGGTTGATGTTTTGGTTGGTTGTGATGGCAGGATGCTGTCCTGTCTTTATGGCATACTGCTCGGCAGGCAGGCCATAAGCGTCGTAACCCATTGGGTTGAGCACATTGAAGCCTTTCAAGCGCTTGTAGCGCGCATAGATGTCTGAGGCGATATAGCCAAGTGGATGGCCTACATGCAGTCCTGCGCCAGAGGGGTAAGGAAACATGTTGAGCACATAGTATTTTGGTCTTTTGGGGTCTTCCGTCACCTTGTAGGTCTTGTCGTCAACCCACTGTTTTTGCCATTTCTTTTCAATCTCTCTGAAATTGTAATCCATTGCTTTGCTAACTTATTAATTTCTAAGTGCAAAGATACGAAGAAATTGTAGAATATTGAGGATTACCAAGTCTTTTCTGTAAAAAGGCTTGGAGGTATTCTGAAAAAACGCTAACTTAGCGACATAATGATAAAAGCCACACGATTATGATATGTTCAGTAGCCAATCCCATATACGACTGCGTTTTCAAGTTCTTGATGGAAGACGAGCGCATCGCCAAGACTGTGCTTTCAGCCTTGCTGAAAAAAGAGGTTTTGAGCGTTGAGATGCGTCGCCATGAGCACCCTAATGTCACCCGTGACAAGATTTCGATGTTCCGTATCGACTTCGCCG
>DAIOUH010000142.1:0-6200 GCA_036751585.1 Prevotella sp.
ACGTGGGCCTTGCCAACGTGGGCCACTACGACTTCGAGGACACGCGCACCGGCTCATTCAACCTCCACGTCGGCGTGACGTTCTGAACAGTCCCTGTCACAACAAGGGTGTCATGAAGACGGGCAACAACAATATTTGCCCGTCTTTGTGCAAGTCCTTTGTATAAAGCAAATATGCTTGCCCCACCCTGTCAGAGTATTTTCTACAAAAGGCATCTATAGAAGCGTGGGTCTTATAACCCGATGACTTAACCTCTATAGGACACAGCTTGGCTCCTCGCGACAACAAAAAGTCTATCTCGTAAAAATGATTGTCGTCCTTTGGAAATGTATAGTAGAAAAGCCTGTCACCAGAAGCTCTCAGCATCTGCGACACCAAATTTTCATATACATATCCCATATTTGCTGAAATCTTGTCATTAAGCAACTTTTGGTATATGACATTTTCCGTGAAATCCTTATCCCAAAACGCTAATGTAACAAACAATCCTGTATCACCTACAAAAAGCTTGTATTTGCCCATGTTTGCCGTCAACGACATCCCGACATTAGGGTCATCGGCATGATATGCAATGTTTACCGTCTTGCTGTCTTCCAAGCAAAGTATCAATTCGTCTATCTTGCTTGCGCTCACTTTGCCCACAACTGAAGTATATTGATAACGTAAAAGATTACGACTCAACTGAGAAGGGATAGACATAAAGAGCTTTGAGAGTTTTCCAGTAGGGTCTATCTTTCTAAAATCATCAGCATAGAGCTGTATTATTTGGCGTTTCACCATATCCACTTGCTGTAGATTTTTAGAGTCAAGATAGGCATTAATCGCCTGTGGCATACCACCCACCAACATATACAGGCGTAAATCACGCATTTTCTGACGGTTCAAGTCATCACCAAGAGGCTTCCTCTTATCAAGGACCTGACGCAACAATGGCATCGTCATCTCATCACCCAAAGCCCAGAGAAATTCCTCATAATCCATAGGAAACATCTCCACACGATACTCTTCACTGGGAATGCTTATATCTTTGGTATTTTTTCGAATACTGATAAGGGAGCCTGTTTCTATATAATCGAAGCGCCCGTCTTTCACCAGATATTTGATGGCTTGACGAGCCTTGGGGCATTGCTGCACCTCATCGAAGATAATGACGGACTCTCGCTCGTAAAGCATGGTCTTATAGGCATTCTGAAGATACATGAATATATAATCCATGTCCATGAGATCATCAAACAAGGCTTTTACGCCCTGAGATGCTTCATTAAAGTCTATCAATATATAAGACCGATACTCGTTTTTGGCAAATTGCTCCACGAGAGTTGATTTTCCTATACGTCTGGCACCTTCCAAAAGAAGTGCAGTTTGACCTTTGGAAACGTCTTTCCATGTCTTCATTTTCTTATAGGTTTTACGCTTAAAAATGACATCAACCATAACTATCTGATTTTTCGGCAAATATACTACTTTTTCGTCTGACACCAAAATTTTTAAGGGCAAAATTGCGTCTGACACCAAAATCTTTAGGGGCAAAATTGCGTCTGACACCAAAATTTTTAAGGGCAAACACACGCTTTAGGCTAATTTACTCACGCGCACGGGCTCATTCAACCTCCACGTCGGCGTGACGTTCTGAACTGGCAAACTACGGCCTTTTTAAGCAAATAAACAAGGCGTTGATAATCTACTGATTATCAACGCCTTGTTTTATAATAAGCAAAAGGCGAATCCAACGCTTCGGCTTTACGGTTGAATCGCGGTGCGATTACACTTGAATCGCGGCGCGTCTACGGTTGAATCGCGACGCGATTACGGCGTAAAGCCGATGCCCTTATGTTGAAACGCCGAAATGGTGTTTTTTCTGCCTCATCTGCGATTTATCTGCCTCATTTTCGCAACAAATGAGGCAGATAATCCGTGTCACAGGTACAGCACCGCCTCGTTGCCCTCGTTGAAAAGCAAGTCGAGGATGGAGAGGTTGGGCAGGAAGCCGTACTTCTGCCGGTACACCTGATAATAAGGGCGCGGCACAAACGAGGGGTCGGGCAACGGATGCTTGGGGCGAATGGCGTCGCGGTAATCCACCGTTGCCGCATCATCCATTTGCAGGGGCCGGTCTTGTGCCGGCCCACAAGCAATGGAAGAACCGTATGCGTCGGTCAACTCGATGCGCGGCTCAATGTCGAGCAACTCACACATCTTATAAGTAATGGCGAGGTTGAAATCGAAGAGCAGCTCCCACTTCTTCTCGAAGAAGGGCAAGATGTCGTCGGCATAATACTCGAAGAAAGGACTCTCGCCATAAGCCGACTGCAACGCCTGCCAATGGAGGTGCCGCCACGAGCCATGGTCGGATATGCGCACGTCTTTCATCTCCGTCTTGTCTATCCTGAGTCCCTGCGGGCTCTCCACGGGCACGGTGAGGGCCTGCGGCCCCTGCGTCGTGGCTATGACGCATCGGTTGCGGAAGGTCTGCTTCATGAAATGGTCGTGACGCTCGATGATGGCCACTCCGCCATGGGCGAGCTTTTGGTACCATTGCACCGGACCGAAATAAGTGGAAGAGAGAAGACTGTTCATTTGAAAAGTCGGGCGGCCTTGCCCACTATTTGATGCCTGTGCACGAGCCGCTTGCCGTGGCCAGTCTCCACGAGGTAGAGACAGCAGTCGCGGCATGGGCAGCGGTCGCAACACTTGAAGGGAATGACATAACGGCTACGACCCGCCTTGATGGTGTCGCCGGGGAGGTTGACCACCTCGCCCACCTCCTGCGGCGGGCCTATGAGCGACACGGCGGGCGCCTCGCCGCTGACGGTGAACACTATGAGCTCACCACGGCGGAGGGCATGGCTACGGGCAAGCTTGTTCACCACCACCCTGTCGCCCGTCCTGAGCCCTTGACCCAAGGGAGCGGGCACGGTATAGATGGTGATGGCAAACACGCGGACAACCACGACGAGCGCCATGGCTATCGCTAAGGCGATGATGAATTTCAGAAGTTGCCGAGCCAAAACGTGCCGTCTATAAAAAAGATAATGAGTTTACTTGATGTTGTCAACAAACCTGAACAGGCGGTTCCACCTCACGCCCGAGAAACCCTTGCGGTCGGGGTCGGAGCTCCACCAGATGAATATAGGCTTGCCCACGATGTGGTCCTCGGGCACGAAGCCCCAATAGCGTGAGTCCTCGGAGTTGTGGCGGTTGTCGCCCATCATCCAGTAGTAGTCCATCTTGAAGGTGTAGCTCGTGGCGAGCTTGCCATTGATATATATGTGGTTGTTTTTCACCTTGAGGTCGTTGTGCTCATACACGGCTATCGGCCTCTCGTAGAGGGCGATGTTGTTCATGGTGAGCTTCAGCGTGGCACCCTTCTTCGGAATCCAGATTGGCCCGTAGTTGTCCACCGTCCATCCCGTCACCATGTTGTGCGGATAGAGGCTTATCGACGGCGCGGCGTCGGTGTTGAGCTTGATGCTCTTCACGAGATCCTTTCGCTTGGAGAGGAACGCCACGGCGCGCTTGGTCAGCGGCATGTAACCCATCTGGTTGAGCGTGGTGAGGTCTTCCATGGAGATGTTCAGCTCCTTGAGCACGTCGTCGGGCAGGTGGTCGGTGGCGAGCTTCACATAGTAGGTATACTGCACGTTGTCAGGTTCCTTGTTTGGCTTGCCGTCGAGATACACTATGCGGTTCTTCACCTGCAAGGTCTGGCCTGGCAGTCCCACGCAACGCTTCACGTAGTTCTCGCGGCGGTCGGTGGGACGGTGGTCTATGGACCCGAACTCGTTGGGGTTGTTCACGATATAGTCGTGGCCGAGGGAGTAGATCATGGAGAAGAAGTCGAGCTGTTGCTGCTTGCCGAGCTTGGCAGGGTCAACGGGGTTGGTGTTGTTCTCCTTGTAAATCTGCATGCCGAGCGGATACACGAGGTCGCCATAGAAGTCGGGACCCTGGTAGCGCTCCTCCGTGACGATGGTGTCGCCGCAAGGATAGTTGAACACCACGATGTCGTTGAGCTTCACCTTGCCGAAACCCTTCAGCCGGCGATAGTCCCAGTGAGGCCACTCCACATAGCTCTTGGTGTTGATGATTGGCAGGGTGTGCTGGGTGAGGGGCATCGTGAGCGGTGTCTCCGGTATGCGCGGGCCATAGCTCACCTTCGACACGAAGAGGTAGTCGCCCGTGAGGAGGCTCTTCTCCAATGATGATGAAGGGATGACATAGTTCTGGAAAAGGAAGAGGTTGATGAAATAAACCGCCACGAGGGCGAACACGAGGGCGTCGACCCAGCTCATGATGAACTTCACGGGACCCTCAGCGTCCTTCCACCACTGCCACCTGACTTTCTTCGACACGTAGCAGTCGAAGATGAAGAGCGCGCCGAGCAGCGTGAGGATCCATCCCGAAAGCGTGCGCGGCGACATCCATATAATAAACAGCACGTAGAAGAAGAAGGCGCAGCCAAACTTCATCCATTGCTTCTTCATGTTGAGAGAAGCTTTCTCCTTGTCAATCATTATGTATTGTCTTGTTTGTTTTAATCGGTATGATTTGCAGGGTGCGGGCCCTGTGCCCGTCCGCAATGGCATGGTATTTTCATTTACGGACATACGTTCCGCCATTCGGGGTGCGGACGGGCACAGGGCCCGCACCCTGCAAGCGTCACCATTATATTGGTGTATGCGCCCCTTAGAACTTGAAGAGGTCTGACGTGGTGAGCAGGCCAGTGTGGTCTTTGGTGTATTCGGCGGCGAGCACGGCACCGAGGGCGAATCCCTTGCGCGAGTGGGCGCTGTGGGTGATGGTTATCTCGTCGGCCTCGGAGTTGTAGCGGATGCTGTGTATGCCTGGCACCTCACCGTGGCGCACGCTGTCGATGAGCAACTCGTCGGGCTTGTGGTCCTCGGAGCCTTCCACGCGACCGTCGTCCCATGTGGTGGTGCCGAGCTTCCACGCGCTCTTGCGGTCGAGACGCTCCACGATGTCCTCGGCAAGGGTGATGGCGGTGCCGGAGGGCGCGTCGAGCTTGTGGATGTGGTGAGTCTCGGTCTCGGTGACGTCATACTGCGCAAAGCCGTTCATGATCTCAGCCAACTTCTTGTTGACAGCCTGGAAGATGGCCACGCCCACGGAGAAGTTGCTCGCCCAGAAGAGCGTCTGCTTGCCATCCTTGCAGAGGGCCTCCACGTCGGCCTTGTGGTCTTTCATCCAGCCGGTGGAGCCGGAGACGACCTTCACGTTGTGCTTGAACGCCTTGAGGTAGTTGCCGTAGGCGGCGGTGGGATTGGTAAACTCTATCGCCACGTCGGCGGAAGCGAAAGCGGGACTGTCAAAGTCCTCGGCGTTGTCGATGTCTATCTTGCATACAATCTCGTGGCCACGCTCAAGGGCTATCTGTTCTATCATGTGGCCCATCTTGCCATAGCCTATCAATGCTATCTTCATAATTGTGCTATTATATTATTTGTATTATTATGTTCACATTATATTAATGTGTCGTGCAAAATTAGCTATTTTATGGCGAAAAGGCTGCCCGGCACGACATAAATTATTATAAATCTTTACCTTGCGCGACCTTTCTGCGCCAATAATGACATTTTTAACCCTCAAAAAGAGTTTAATTCACGGAAAAGCAGTAACTTTGGCAACTTAAAACAAGGCAAGCAGGTTCGTCCTCTTGCAGGGGCGGTCCCCTGTGGCCGTCCGCAACCACAATAGGTAAACCCGCACAACAAGAGATTAATCAAGGTAACAAATATTCTATTTATGCACAAGACCCTAAGGGCATGGGGGAGCATCATGCTATTGTCTGTCGCGATGACAGCTACGCTCTCCTCATGTATCAAGGAAGAGGCGCTCAACAGCGAAGCCGACATCACGGGAGTGACTCTCGGCGATGACAACTTGCTGATTCGTGACCCGGATATCACGAACAACCAGGTGACGCTCTACGCCAACACGAGCGACAGCATCCTCGCGCCGGAGTTCACGCTCTCCGAAGGCGCTACCATCAAGCCGGAAAGTGGCACGAAGCTAAAGTTTTTCACGCGTGTGCCAAACCCGCAAAAGACCGACGAGGACGACGGGCAACCCGACTCTATCACCCAAGCCGTGCCACAAGAATACACCGTCACTTCACAAGACGGGGCTTGGAAGAAGACCTACACCGTGAGGGTGGCAAGCAACGCCACACCGTCTGATTA
>DAIOUH010000143.1:0-6195 GCA_036751585.1 Prevotella sp.
AACGACCATGGAGGTTGGGCGGCTGATGGCAACCTCAACGTGCAACTCTCCGACATGGGCTCGGTGAACGTGCAGGGAAAGTATGTCTCCGATGGCTTCGGAGGACTGGAGGACGGAGTCAGCTCAAGGACTCAAGACAGCCAGTCGAACTTCCAGGTGACAACGAGCCTCGAACTCGGCAAGTTCTTCCCCGACAAGGCGAAGGTCTCCATACCTCTATATTATAGTGTGTCCAAACAAACGACAAAGCCGAAATACAATCCGCTCGACACCGACATGGAGTTGAAGGACGCGCTCAACTCCGCGGCATCGAAGCAAGAACGTGACTCCATCAACGACATTGCCGTAACCAAACACATAAACACCAATTTCTCCATATCCAACGCCAGGGTAGGCATACAAAACAAACGGCACCCGATGCCATACGACCCTGCCAACTTCTCCGTGACTTACAGTCATTCGCACTCCCACTCACAAGGTGAGACAACGGTATATGAGAACGAGGACAACTGGCAGGGGATGCTCAACTATTCGTGGTCGCCCGTGTACAAGTCGTGGGAACCATTCAAGAAGATAAAGAACCGCAGCAAGTGGCTTGACCTGCCACGCGCCATCGGGCTGAACTGGCTACCGCAAAACATTGGCTTCAACACGGAGATGACACGCTCATATTATGAGTTGCAGGAGCGTGACATGGAGGCGACAGAGAACTCGCAGCTGCCCCTCACTTTCTCTGAGCAATTCTTGTGGAATCGTGAGTTCACGTTGCGTTGGGACTTGACGAGGAATCTCCACATGAACTTCCAGAGTGCCACACACTCGCAGATTGAGGAGCCATATACCCCCGTGAACAAGGACTTGTACCCAGACCAATACTCAGCCTGGAAAGACTCAGTGTGGACCAGCATACGTCACTTTGGCACGCCTCTCGACTATCAGCAGTCGTTCAATGCGAGCTATCAGTTGCCGCTCAACCTCCTGCCGATATTCTCATGGCTTCGTGCCGATGCCAACTACAACGCCACCTACAACTGGGTGCGCGGAACCGACCTTGAGGATGGCACGTCGCTTGGCAACACCATAGCCAACAACCGCCAGATTCAGGTCAACGGCAACCTCGACCTCGTGAGGCTCTATAACCTCGTGCCGTTCTTGAAAAAGGCAAACGACCGTTTCAACAAGTCAACGCCTCAAAAGAGCGCGACACAACGGCAACAAGAGAAGCAGAAGAAAGAGGCGGAGCGGAAAAGGCAAGCCGATGAGGAAAAGAAGATACGCGCGCAGGCCACGAAGGACGGCAAGGATGCCGACAAGGCCGTGGCTGAATGGAGATTGAAACAAAAGCAAGACGCTGAACGGAAGAAGGTGTTGCCGAAGAACCGCAACGCCTTCGAGAAAGAAATAACGCTCTTGCCCGACACCACCATCACCGTGAGCCACAACAAGCGCACAAGACGCTTGGCGGTGACAGCGAGAACGCTGGACGGCAAGCTGTTCAACTTGAAATACAAGAAGATTGGCGAAAACAAGATTAAGATAAAAAACAAGGTGGACTCCGCGCTGAAAGTGAAACTGTCTGTGGTGAGCCTGCCGCCATTGGAAGAAAAGGGCTGGTACAAGACCGCCCAAACGCTCGCGCGTGTCGCCATGATGGTGAGGTCGGCAAGCATAAGCTATCGAAACCAGTATGCCATGTCGTTGCCTGGTTTCATGCCGACCATTGGCAAGGCGTTCGGGCAGACCAGAGGCAACCACGTGTTATCGCCAGGTCTCGACTTCGCCTTCGGACTCGTAGGTGATGACTACATAGAGAAAGCAAAGCGCAACAATTGGCTGCTCATGGCCGACAGCGTGGCTACGCCGGCTTCGACAAACCTCACAGAGGACTTACAGTTGAGGGCAACCCTGGAGCCCGTGAAAGGATTCAAGATAGACCTAAGCGCCTCGCGCATGAGCACGAAGGCGAAAAGCGTGCAATATATGTATCAGGGCAACCCCACCACTCAGACGGGTTCGCTGACGATGACGACCATATCCATTGGCTCCGCCTTTGAGGGCATGGGCTCAGCCAACAACGGCTATCGCTCAAAGACCTTCGAGAAGTTTTGCAACTCATTGGAGTCGTTCCGTCAGCGTGTGGAGGCTCGCTATCAAGGCACTGTTTATCCGCAGGGCACCGCCTTGGCTGGCAAGACTTTCGATGCCGCCAACGGGGGCGTGAACGCATATTCAGCCGATGTGCTCATTCCGGCATTCCTGTCGGCATACACCTCGGGCAATGGTAAGGGCCTCGACATATTCCCATCGGTCATGCACATGCTGCCAAACTGGACGATACGTTATAGCGGACTGAGCAAGTTGCCGTGGCTGCGCGACCACTTCAATGCCGTGAACATCAACCACTCTTACCGAAGCATATATGCCGTGGGAGCCTATCAAAGTTTCTCGACGTTCGCCTCGCTCGCTGGTGACAACACCATGGGATTCATCACCGATGCCACTACGGGCAACCTCGTGCCCAACTCCATGTTCAACGTCTCCACGGTGAGCATCAACGAGTCGTTCTCACCGCTGTTTGGCATAGACGTGACTTTCCTCAACAACATGACAGCCAAGTTGGAATACCGCCAGACACGCGCCTTGTCGCTCTCCATGACATCCGTGCAGCTCAACGAGGCGGTGAGCAAGGATTGGGTCTTCGGCTGGGGATGGCGTCTCGACAACTTCAACCTCTTCGGCATTGGCAACGCCAAGAGACGGTCGGCGAGGAGCAAGGCAAGTCGCTCGTCTGATGAGCAACGCACGACCCAATCATCCCGTCGTTCGCAGACTGGCACCAACCATGGATTGAACCTTCGCCTCGACATGAGCTATCGCAAGCAGGCGGCTATCACTCGCAATATCGCCACCGTGTCGTCTACGGCATCGAGCGGCAACACCGCCTTCAAGCTGTCGTTCTCTGCAGAGTATACCCTCTCAAAGTTGATGTCCATGAGTTTCTATCTCGACCGCCAAACCAACACGCCACTGTTGGCTTCAAGCAGTTACCCGACCACCACCCAGGACTTCGGCCTCAGCATCAAATTCTCGTTGACGAGATAAACGGCAAACGTAACGCCGATAATATACTTCTTAAAATTTTAGATAGTAATGAAACATGTTTTGGTTATCAGTGGGCATACGAATCTGAAAGAATCCGTGGCCAACAAGACGATTCTTGAAACGTTGGAAAAGAAGCTGCCAGAGGCAGAGATTGTAAGGCTCGATGAACTTTATCCGGACTTCAAGATTGACGTGAAGACCGAGCAAGCGCGTTTGTTGCGTGCTGACATCATCGTCTTCCAGTTCCCCGTGTTTTGGTATTCCGCGCCCTCACTCTTGGAGCGTTGGATGGAAGAGACTTTCCAACATGGTTTCTCACACGGAAGCAAAGGCGACAAGCTGAAAGGCAAGAAGCTCGTGCTCTCGTTTACCACGGGCGCGCCAGAGTCAATGTACAGTCGTGATGGTGCCATGGGGTACGACATCGAGGACTTCCTGCCTTGCTTCAAGGCCACTTGCCGTCTCACCCAAATGGACTATGCCGGATATGTGTTCACGGGCGGAGTGAGCTATGGCAACCGAACCACCCCAGAACTCATAGAGCAGCAAGTGAAAATCTCAGAGAACCATGCAGAGAGGTTGATAAAATTGCTGGAAACTCTCTAAGGAATGTGAACATTATTATTTGTTCACACTCTTACCATTGATGCATTGCTGTATTCTGACAATCTCGCCATTGTTGCCCAATCCTTCCACGACGATGCGGTAACTCTCAGCGCCGTTGGGAAGGAACCGCAACGTGGCCTTTCCTTTGGAAATGTGCAGGGAAGGGTTCCAGTAGACGGTGCGGCGCTGTGCATATCCATCAGGAACCGCGTACTTGGGGTTGTAGAATTGCACGGGGCGTTGATAGCCGAGAGGACGGACAAATTCCACATCCGTATTTGCCCTGTCTGTATGATCCTTTGTTGTCACGACAATGGCGCTGCTCGACATGTCGAAGGCTGCTTCTCCGGCAAGCGTAGGCAGCGTGCCTGTCATGGCGCCTTTTATAATGTCAATTTGCAGTACGTTTTTCACCCTTATGCCTTCAAGTATGGCGACCATCGTAGCACCCGTATCCGCGGACAGTTTCCATACTGTCCCGTCTATGACCAGGTATGACGGTATACTGTGGTAGAAGAACCACTCGTTGTTGAAATCATAATTGAGCCCTGTGTATGATATGCCTTTCAGGAAGTTGAACACGCTCTTGTTGCCCTCGTTTTTCATCATGTCGGCAGTGATTGAGCACCCTCCGATTTTTGCGAGTCTTTCGTAATCCGTCTTCGGTTGAAATCTCTCAGTCACTGTCACTTCTGGCAGAAACAGGGCGTGTCCGCCACTCAAGGCATTACCCTTTGTGTCTGCGGTTGAGGTCTGACGGGTTATACCTTGATACTGTGGAATGACACTTGTGATTTTAGGATAATATATACTGTCGAGACGTATCACGTTGTTTGCACTCCCCTTGGCACTCCTTGCAAGCATTATGTAGCCTGTGCTGTCAGGCATTTCGAACCCATTGAAATGAAACCTGCCATCATCGCCGGTCGTGGCATTGTCGACCAAGCCTCCACGGTTTGATGTCATGACCACGCTGGCTTTTTTCCTTCCACGTGGAGACAGGTTTGACGTCACCTTTCCACTGATGCTCATGCTCGTCTCGGGCATATTCACAGGCTTTTGTATGTTGTCGGTCAACACTTTCCCCATGTCGTACCGCCTCCATCCTTGCGTCATCATGAGAAGGTCGAGCTGTCCTGTGCGGCCTCGTTTCGCGAAATACCATGCGGGTTGTTCCACATAACCACGCAACTCTTGCGACAAGGTCAATGCCGACACTATGTTTTGCACGGTGTCAGCACAAGACCGCCCGGCATCCACGATGCTTACCGCGCAGCTTGCGTCAACAGTGTCGGGCAGGGAGATGCTAACGGTGCGACCCTTGTCAGTGTTAGCTTCCACTTTCACAGTAGCGTGCTCACCGCACACGCTTTTCCCACTCCACATAAACGCCATGCGCTCACTGACAATGTGCATCATGTCGTCGGCAAGAATGAAATGCGCTATACCATCGTGGAACATGCCACGCGCGAATCTCACGCTTCCGCCCGTTACTTCCTGCGCGTACAGCGGCGCTCCGCCCTGGTGCACCACAAGCCACAGCTTGCCGTGCGTGGGCTCACTGTCATAGCCAACAATATCGGCTATAATATTACTGCTTGTTTGTGTCACGCGCAACGCGCATGTGCCTGTACTGGCCTTGGGCACTTGTGCTGACGCGGTTCTCCCGTCTGCCGAAACGCACGTCACCTTATATGTGCGGCCAGGTTGAGCGGTGATATAAAACATGCCCATGCCGCGATGCGTCACTTCCGACTTGGCCACTACATTGCCCCTGTCGTCGGTGACTGTTGCTTTCATGTCTATTCCAAGCCCGTTGTCGGCAACGGTCTTGTATGCCACACGGCATCGCTGTCCCATTATCAGTTGACCGCCTTCCGGCATGATTTGCAGGTCAATGCCTTTCTGATTTATCGGAACATACTCTTTGTAATTGCCTATTTCCACAAGCAGACAGCTACGATTATTACCCATGTCGGCAGCGTGCAAGCTTATGCCCTTGTCGGTGTTTCCCGTGAATGTCATCTCACCACTGGCTGAGGATATTCTCACGTTTCCATTGTGTATCTCTTTGCCGCTGCTCGGATTGGAAAACAAGAGCTTGACCGTACCGCCATGGTTGCTGGCTGCTATCCTAACCGAATTGTTTATGGTACTTAATAATCTCACCGGACGCTCAAAAAGGTAATTTGGTGTTGTCTCGGCCATATAGCGTGTATAGGCGCGGATGGTGTACAGACCAGCCGGCTGTTCAAGGTCGGTGGGTATATAGCCGTACACGTTACCCTCTGTGTCTTGCCGCATCATTTGGCGACACACGAGCTTGCCAAATGGGTCGATTAATTCCACATACACGTATCTGCTCTCGTGGGTTGGTACAAGTGTAGTGGCGTTGGCAATATGGTGTCGCACCCATATCGTGTCACCGCTTGTATATTCGGCGCGGTCGGTTTGGGCATACAGCTTTTCCTGAGGAAACGTCATCAC
>DAIOUH010000144.1:0-6166 GCA_036751585.1 Prevotella sp.
GTGGAGAATATCGGATTCGAACCGATGACCTCTTGCATGCCATGCAAGCGCTCTAGCCAACTGAGCTAATCCCCCGTTTGATGAGTGCAAAGGTAGTCTATTAGTTTTAATCCTGCAAATTTTAGCGTCTTAATTTAACAATTATTTCGTTTCTTCGCTCGTTACAGTGCTGTTTGCTGCTTGTTTAGCGCCAAAATTATCATGCTATACTGAAAAAGATGTATTTCACTATTGCCGCGAGTTCCATTAGCAGCACGTAGAAACAGAGGATGACTTTAAGATTCTTGCCACCTTTCAATGTGCATGCCACCGCGTCGAGATAACCATGAATCGTTCCGGAAAGGAGCCCATAGGATATTGAAGAAGAGAAGAGCATGAACGCTATAGTTGGGACAAAACAAACCGAAGCACTGCTTGGATAAATATCGCCCGTGATACTCAGCAAGATGGCATGGCGCGGGAATATGAGCAAGGACATGATGCCCATCTCAAAGATGATAAGTTCGATGGCGGATCTCAGTCCGCGCTTTTGCAAAGTGGTAAGTTTGGAATGAGACTTAACGAGAAGTCTTGCCGCGTTCCATAGGCCACTTCTGATGCATGCACCTATGGAAATGTCGATAAGAACGATCCATACGAGCAGTGGGGTGCTGACAAGATTCATGGCAAACGTGCCAAAGAACCAGCGAATGCCACTCTCGCTCAGAAGTGTTCTTATCGACGAAGACGGCATGGCGGCAGACCATAGCCATGATCCGAGAATTATGACTATGTAGCCAATCAATATTCCTATCACTGCCGTGTAAAGCCAATTTCTCTTTATCATTCCTCGTCAGTCTTTGTCATTTTTCTCGTGATTCATTATCACATCTCCCGTAACTCTTTGTCATTCCTCGTCAGGATGAAGATTATCCAAGTCGAGTATCCGCAGTTCTAATGCCCTGACAACGAGTCGAGTCGCGTTCACGCTGACGGTGCCATTATCGTCGGCAAAGAGTTTCTTCACGAGTTCATTTTGTCGTTTCTCAAGGCTCTTGACGCCAAAAGGCATTCCGCGGAGCTGAGTTATTTGTTCCTTGGTATAACCAAGCGCGAGGTGGCGAAGGAATCTCTCGTCATATTCATCAATGTCGTAAGAGATAAGCGCCTCTTGGCTCATGATCTCATTGTTTACGCTTTTCTTGAATCTCTCTACGATTTTCTCAAGTATTGGCTCATTGAAAACCAATCGCTTGCCCGACATCACCGCCTCAACGTCGCCACGCGTAAGCAGTTCGCCAGTCTTCAGGATGATGCCATCGCATCCGGCATCGAGCACGTCAACCCAAAGCTTTTCGTTGAGTATCTCACCAGTGAAGATAAGCACCTTTACTTTTGGATAACTTTGCTTTGTGTGGCGGCATATTTCCACGCCAACAGTTGTAGAGCCACCAAGCCCGAGGTCGAGCAATACGAGGTCGGGTTGATTTTGGCGCATTAGTTTCCAGTAAGAGGTTTCGTCAGCGGCAGTGCCGAGAATGTGGGCCTCAGGGATGTCGCTTTCTATGATGCCTTCCGTGCCTTTCAGTTCAAGTGGCACGTCTTCTACGATAATGATATTGAAGTCTTTCATCTCAAGTATATCTTTGGTATTAATATTTTCACGTATACATGGCCGTTGTTGTCTTTCTCAGCTTGTATTCCACACGCCCTAAGGTTTGTTACCTCGCCCATCTCCCTGACTATCTGCCGGCAAAGCAACATTTTAAGGTCCACGGTATATGGCGTAAACAGATTGGTGACCTGCTCATCGGTGAGAGAGTCTAACCCAGCCATTCTCACTATTATATATTTGTTTTTCTTGTTTATCGGTCGTCCGAGCATGTCGTTTTCACTTTCCTTCACTGAGAACGTCTTGTTGCCGTTGCTTTTTCTCAGGATTTCGAGCATATAAGGGTAAGCGTCTTTGTTTATCCGTTGTTTCGGCACTTGGCGCAAAGCCTGCTCTGCGAGAATGGCATAGAGGTCATGGTAATATGTCACCAACTCGCTAAGTTCGTCAATGTTTTTGCCATTGTTGCTTATCATCTGCTTGATACGCGAAGGATAATACATGGTCTCATGCTTCAATGTTGACAAGCAGTTGTCGAGCACACTGTTTGAAACGTGCAGATGACCCGCCTCCATCTCTATTCTGTGGCATTCATCGGTGGCGAGCTCGGTTTGTGAATCCATTTCCTTGCTGTGCTCTATATTGGCTTTCAACGCTGACAATATTCTCTCAACCACGTTTTGCAATTTGGCTTTTTGCTCGTCCTTGAGAGTGAAGTCTTCAAAGTTGGCAAGCTTCATTATGCCATCATGCTTTTCCTTGTCTGTCAAGTTGGAAAGCAATATGTCGTTCATGCGGTTGATTCGCTCAACGCAGAACTTATAATTCAGTTTGTGACGGTAGTAAAGGAAATACCATGATGGGAAGATCACCAATAGCAATATGATAAGCAACACGACAGAAACCATCTTGTTGGTCTTGCTTCGTTGCATATAGCTGATATATGACGGCAAGGAACTGTCAGCACTCGCAAGACGGAAAAGTTTCGTGTAGACTTTGTTGTTTTTTCTGTAAATGTCCCAACGGTGAAGGGCGAGTGCTGCCACGGCGGCCTCGTTGCTCACGTCGAGCAAGATCACAGTGTCTTTCGGATTGATGTATTTGTGGCAACTGTCTGCGAAACGTAAGGTCTCCTCATATTTACCCATTATGTTTGACAGGTAAGCGGAGTCTGCAAATTCAGCCGCCTTGTTTTCTGCGTAACCGAAGTTGTCCAAGGATAGCATAGCCAAAAGCAATATAGTGCGTATCTTGCCTGAAGGGAGTCTGAAGAAGATGCGTGAGCCTTTGCCGATCGCGCTTTCCGCGGCAATCATGCAATTCTTGAATATCGAACTTGTCTTTTTGTATTTCTCTATTATCCCCTTGCAGTTTTTCAGTCCAAAGCCATGACCGCCTGTATAGGTACGGTCGAACACGTGCGACAACACCTCCTCAGTCATTCCTTTTCCGGTGTCGGATACAGAAATCTCCACATAAGGCAGATTGCCGCCTTGAGGGTCTATTATTGTTTTTGCCTCTATTGTCACGGTTCCGTCTTTTGGTGTGAACTTCCTTGCGTTGTCGGCAATCGTGTTGACCATGAACAAAGTAAGGGTCGGGTCTGCTTTTACCACGGCATCAGTTGGCTTCACAATGAGGCGAATGCCACCAAGCGTGAACCCCATTGCGCTGTGGCTCACCATGTCGAACACTTGTTGAAGACGGAAATTCTCTATCCGCAAGCTCAGTTCGCCTTGTCGCATTTGAATCCACTTCGTGAGAATTGAATTATATTCGTTGATGCTGTCTGTTATTTCTTCCACATAACTCAGCCTTCTCTCATTGGTTTTGTCATCCTTGATTTCTGTATTTTTGCTGTCAGTGTCGTTTTGCGATTGCCTTATGCGTTTTATCTCGTTTACCATTCTGTCGATCAGTGGCAGGATACTGCAAACAAGTTGTACTTTGGCGCGTTGCTCAAGGTTACGTTTGCGGTTTTGCATAAGATGAAGGTTAGCTACGTCTGTGGCCTCTTTTATCTCGTCAAACTGCTCGTGCCTAATCTCAATTTCGCGCTCGTTATTGCTCTTCCATTTGCTTAGTGGCATTAGGAGTTTGGAAATTGAGAATGCCTCGTCGCTATGCCGGCGCATACGGGTAAAGATAATGAGCAAGACCACAACCAGGACTATCATCAGTATAACGATGACTATCAAGATGTTTAGTCCCTGCACGGCATCGTCGAGTTGCGCTGCTCTCGCTTCCAACTGCCTGTCTTGTCTGGTCTGCTCTTGCAGGTCCAGGTATATGTTGCGGTTTATGTCGCTGTTGCGCTTGTCGTTCACGGCTGAATAAACGAGGCAAAGGTCTTCGCGAATAGACGCGATTAGGTCTGGTGCCATTTCCACTATTGGAGAATCTTTAAGTGAGTGCTCCAAGCAGATTAAAGCAGATCTATTGTCGTTGATATGCCAGAAACACTCTCCGAGCGTTCTCCAGGCACCTGCCGTTTGGTAAACATCGCCGTATCGTTTGAAAATGTTTAATGCACGTTGCGCGAGGTTTCCGGCAATGAGGGAGTCTGGCATCATGTCGGTATTGACGGCAACAATAATTGGATAATTGTCGTTTATTATATTCCGTCTTGTGGTTGGGTCTTGCAAATGCTCGCTTATGGATTGCAAGGCCTGCGCCTCCCAATAAGGATAGCCATATTGTGTTGCATAGGTATAACACACGGCAAGGTATTGCATTTCCTTTTTGGTTCTTAGCCGTTTGTCTTTGTCAGTAATGATGCCTCCGGCACCGATGTTGTACCAGTAATTTAGAAGTTGTGCCGTATCTCGCTGTATGCTTCCATAAGGATCTATGCTCTTCAACTGCTTGATCGATGGTCTTTCCTGACCGAGATAATAATAGTAGGCTGAGGCTACAATGTGATATTCAGACGAGGCATAAGCCAGTCTGCGTTTTTCATGTGCGTTAAGCACGAATTCTTCATCCTTAATGCGCGAAAGCTGCTTTTTAGCTTGTTCACTGTAAACGTAAAAATCCTTGTTGTGCGACTGTTTTTGGCACAGTTTCATTTGCTGAATGTTAGCTATCAGTAGCTCAATTTGGTTGTCAGTGAGCCGCCCAATCTCGTCAAGGTAAGTTTTTGCTTTCTTATAGCGCATTGCGACTATTTCGGCAAAGGCCAAGTTGTTGAGTGCCTCTGCACGGCCTGCATTATAACTGCCAGCAAGTTGAATAGCCTTGTCAGCATATATGCGCACAGAGTCGATGTTGCGATAGTGGAACGCGTATGCTTTTTCGTTGAGGCTGTCAACAAGTTCCGTATTGCTTCTTGTGCAACCAGTTAGAAGCAACAACATTGCGAATATTATGATGGGGAAATGTCTCAAATCTTTCTTACCATTTAAGATAGCCGTGTTTATCGTTGTACCAAAGTTGAACGGCGTTAATGATGTTTTGCCACAACACATAGGAACATGGGGCAATGACACAAACGGGATTCAAGAAGTGAAGCAGCAACCAAATTCCAACAATGTTGTTTTTTTGGCCCAAGGCTTGACCGCCCTCAACGCGTGCCTCGTAACCCCAAATGCCACCAACGCTTTTGCCTAATGAAAAAAGTATAAAACAAACTATCAGCGGAAGGAATATCAAGAGAAACAACACCATGCCAGAAAGCGGTGAGTGCAGAATGGTTTGGACAGACAGCCCCATGATTATGCTAAGGTTGAATGACCATATATAATAAGGGGCGTTTGGTATGCTCTTGATGAAAGTTGTAACCCTGGGCAAGTAGCGCTGTGTCAACAAGCCGAGGATGAGCGGAAGGATTAATACTTTCACAACTTTGTCGAGAACCATGAGAAATGCCATAATAAACGACACGTTAGCCGCGCGTTCTACCATTGGGAAGAAGAGCGGAATGATGATTACCGTGAAACAGTTGGCAATGATGGTGTATACGGTCATCGTGGCTATGCTTCCCCCAAGTTTTTCGGTCACAACAGCGGCTGCTGCCGCAGTGGGGCAAATGACAATGACAAATATGCCTTCCCATACAATCTTCACGTCGGGAGACGTGAGGTTTACGATGACGAGAACAATGAGCGCGGACAGGGTAGTGCGAACTGCTTGGAGGGCAAAGTGCCATTTGCGGGGCTTGAAGTTGTGCATGTCTATCTTGCAGAATGTGAAATAGAGAAGCACGAAAATCAATACAGGCATCAGCGTAACCAATTTTGGACCCACGAAATCGCCTATCGGTTGCAGGAATGTTATTTCCGAAAACAACAAATATACTATTGTGCCTACCGCGAGAGCGATAAGCAGTGTCCAATCTTTCAAAAATGCCAAAAGCTTCATATCGCAATATTTTACTCTGCTTATCTTGTTGATAAGGTTTATAAGACATTGCAAAGTTAAGGATAATAATTGAAATATTATCGCTCAGAGTGTAAGAATTAACCTTACGCTTACTTCTACCGCGGTTATCACGTTGAACGATTGAAGTAAGCGTAAGGTACCGATTGAATTGTGGGGTTATTCGTTGGCCACGTGGCTTCTAATCTTTGTTAGATA
>DAIOUH010000145.1:0-6149 GCA_036751585.1 Prevotella sp.
ATCTCCGGCAGCATCCTGAACGCCACCACGACCTGCAAGTCGGCCTTGAACTCAGCCAGTCGCTCCACGAACTCAGGGTCCTTCATCTTCACTGGTTGAAGCACCGGTATGGAGTGGGCGAGGGCATATTGCTTCACCGCCGAGGCCTGGAGCTTGTCTTGATGTCTGCCCACGGGCTTGTCGGGCTGTGTCACCACCGCCACGACGTTGTAGCCGCCTTCCACAAGCCGGCTGAGCGTGCCAACGGCAAACTCTGGTGTGCCCATGAATATTATCCTAAGATCTTTCTTTTCCATTTTCTAATCATTACTTAGGCCTTCCAGGGCCCAGAATTTCCACCAGCGTCTTCTTCTTCTCTCTTTCTCATTCTCTTCCATCGTGCCATTGAGCAGCACCTCGGCAAGAGTCTTGTGCTGATGTATGATGGCGTAGATTTGCCCCCAGTCGAGCAGTCCGCCAATGTTGCGGTCGTCGATGAAATAGTCGGCCTTTATCTTTCTGGAGTAGTGCCTGTCGGTAGGCTTTTCCTCGGGGTAGTCGCTGTTTACCGCCCAGAAGTCCACGCCCCTCTCGTGGCACCATTCCACCGCTTTTTTCAAGGCTTCGCCCTCGCGCACGGTCCAGAGAATGAGCTGGTGGTGCTCCTGTTGCAGCATGCGCAGCGTGTCGGTGGCGAACATTATCTCAGGCCCGATGTCTGGGTACCGATCCTCCACGATGGTTCCGTCGAAGTCGATTGCTATCTTAGCCATACTTCTTTATTTCTTTATGGATTTGTCATCCTTGTCGCCATAGTTGTCGTAGCCATAGCGATAGCCGCCATACCCATAGGAGTGGTGACCGTAGCCGTAATGGCCGTAGCCGTAATAATAGCCGTATTTCTTCTTCGACATGTCAATGCCGTTTATCACCACGCTCACGTTGTGGAGCCTGTCTTCGGCAGACAGCGTGTTGATGATGTCGAAGTCGCGCTTCGGGGTGTAGTCGGCGCGGCAAACGAACACCGTGGCGTCGCTCACACGTGCTATCGACACAGTGTCAGGAACAAGGCCGACAGGCGCGGAGTCTATTATTATGTAGTCGAAATGAGCCTTGGCTGTATTTATGATGTTGTCGAGACTCTTTCTCGCTATAAGCTCGGTCGGGTTTGGAGGAATAGGTCCTGAAGGCATGACGAGGAGATTGTCGTGCTTGCCAGAGGGCAATATTTGCTTTTCAATCTCTTCCCATGAAGGGTTCTCCTGTCTCAGCAGGTTCGTGATGCCGATCTTCTGGTCGCCCATGCTGAATATGCCTTGCAGCCTTGGCTTGCGGATGTCGAGTCCCATGAGAAGCACTCTCTTGCCGAGTATGGCGAACGACATGGCAAGGTTGGCCGATATGAACGTCTTGCCTTCGCCGGCGATGGATGAGGTGCACACGACGACCTTTTGCCCCTCCTTGAGCGTGAACAGCAAGTTGGATCGCATACCCCTGAATATCTCTTCCATGGCGTTGTTTTGGTTCTCCCTGACCACGATCTCGCCGTCTCTCTTGGCGTGTTTCGATGCCGTTGCCACGTCGGAGATGACGGGCAGCTTGGTGAGTTTCTCCACGTCGTCGCGTCCGCCAATCTTGTAGCGCAATAGGCCGATGAGGTATATTATGGCGATAGGCAATCCCAAGCCAGCCACGAAGGCCACGCCCATGATGGAGCGGCTCTTGGTGCTCACCACGCCGTTGGTCTGCGGGTCATCGATGATGCGACCCTTGTCGGCGGTGGCAGCGAGCGAAATGGAGTTCTCCTCACGCTTCTGCAACAACAGGAGATACAGGCCCGATTTCACTTCCTGCTGTCTTCCTATCTGTGTCAGCACGCGCTCCTGCTCAGGGGTCTGACCTACCTCGCCTTGGTATTTTCCATACTGTTGCTGAATGCCGCTGCGCTGTATGTCCATGCTCTTCCTCACCTGGCGGAGCGTCTGGCTTATGGCGTTGTGCAACTGGTCGAGCTGCGCCGTGAGAGGCGTCACGGCAGGCGAGTTCTCGCTGGCGCTCTGCAACAGCAGGTTGCGCTTTTGCACCGTTTGGTTATAGTTGCTTATGAGCGATGTCACAGCCCCGTTTTCTATGCCCACATTGTTAGGCAGGGGTTGGTATCTGTTGGCAGGGTTGTTGAGAAATGCCGACATCTCGTCGAAGAGCGCGATTTGCGTGTTGAAGTCGGCGAGCTTCTCCTCATAGTTGTTGGCCTGGGTGAAGGCTTGCGTGGCGTTGGTCTTGAGCTCCACCATGCCGCGGCTTCGCTTGTAGTTCTCAAGATGTCCCTCCGTGCTTCCGAGTTCATCGTTGATTTTGGCGATACGCTGGTTGATAAACTCCTCAGTCCTTCTTGCCACCTCATTCTTGTCCTCGTTGGCTTGCGTGTTGTAGCAAGTCACCAGTTGGCGGAGGTAGTCGTAGGCGCGGTTGGGGTTCTCGTCGTTGAGCGAGAGTATGGCGATTGATGTCGAGCGAGAGTCGGAAACGGCGTTGAAGCGGCCTTGGAAATCGTAGGCGGCCTGGTCAGGCGACTTGACTATGGCTTTCATCTTCCAGTCTTGTCCTATCGCCGTGCCATCGTTCATGGTGAGCGTCAGGTGGCATCCACGTGCCTCGATTGTCGTTGGTAGGCTCTTCACCGTCACGTCAACATTAGGCGCGGTGATGTTGTAGTCGCCATTGACGTGCTCCACCTCCACGGTGAACGCGCCAGGCAACCTCTCTGCCTCGCCGATGTTCACGCTCACGTTGACAGGTTGGTCCTTGTAGAGCAAGGTGCTCTTAAAGCTCCCTATGGAATAATATGAGACGAAGAGGTTGAGGTCTCTCACCACTTGCTTGGCAAGGGTATGGGTGCTCAATATCTCAAGCTCGTTGTCGAAACCGTCTGACATGGACATGAAGCCCATTGTCTGCGATTTGAGGCCGCTGCCGGAATTGTTGTTGTCACCGGTCTTGATGAGGACCTTCTCGCTGATACTGTAAACGGTGTTGGTGTAGCGGATGTACGCCAATCCTATTCCCAAGCACACGATGAGCGAGAGAACGATCCATTTCCAGTTGATCAGTAGCGACACAAGGTATTGCTTGATGCTGTCGGACTCAGCTTGCAAACTCAGCTTCTTGTCCTTGATTTCTTCTGGGTTGCTAATTTGTCCAGATGTCATTATTCGTATTGTTTTATAATGTTAGTGTAGTTTTTGTTTCTATCGAAGAGTTTAGCCTTTCTGTCCAGACTCTTCAGCCAATCGCATCAAGTATTTGCCATAATCATTCTTTGCCATTGGCTTGGCGTCATCCAAAAGCGTCTTGGCGTCTATCCATCCCTGCTTGAAGGCTATTTCCTCCAGGCAAGCCACTTTGAGTCCTTGACGCTTCTCTATGACCTCGATGAACGTGCTTGCCTCCGACAGGCTGTCGTGGGTGCCCGTGTCGAGCCACGCGAAACCACGTTGCAAGGGCTGCACGGTCAGTTGCCCTTGCTTGAGATATTCTTGGTTCACGGATGTTATCTCGAGCTCTCCTCTCGCGCTTGGCTTGATGTGCTTGGCGATTTCCACCACGCTGTTGGGGTAAAAATACAGGCCCACGACGGCGTAGTTGCTCTTTGGCTTGGCGGGTTTCTCCTCAATGCTCACGCATCTCCCCGTGGAGTCGAACTCTGCCACGCCATACCGCTCCGGGTCGTTGACCCAATAGCCAAAGACCGATGCCGTGCCTTCCTCGGCGAGGCGGGCGCTCTTCTCAAGCAGGCTGGTGAAGCCAGCGCCATAGAAGATATTGTCGCCCAACACGAGACACACGCTGTCATCGCCGATAAACTCCTCGCCGATGATAAACGCTTGCGCCAACCCGTCGGGAGACGGTTGCACGGCGTAGGTGAAATTCACGCCCATTTGCTTGCCGTCGCCAAGAAGCCTCTTGAACGACTCAATGTCTTGTGGGGTGGAAATGATGAGAATGTCGCGGATTCCGGCAAGCATGAGCACTGAAATAGGGTAATAAATCATTGGCTTGTCGAAAATAGGGATCAGCTGTTTGCTGATGCCTTTTGTGATGGGGTAGAGACGGGTTCCGGAACCGCCTGCCAGCACTATGCCTTTCATGGTTAATACGTTTTATATTTGAAGCAAAGTTACACATTATTGTTTTTAATATCCCAATTTTTTATAAATAAATAAGTGTTAAGGGAAAAATAATGTATTTCTCTTTGAATAATCGCATTATTGTCGTACATTTGCATTGATAATTTAATCTATGTGAATTAATATTTGATAAAATATGGGAATATTCTCAAAGATATTCAGCAGGAAGCCACGTGAGGAGAAAGCTGGCGGCATGCAGGACTACATGACCCTCGTGAGGGTGTATTTCCAAGCATCGCTCGCTGCCCAGCTTGGCATTACCAACCTTGCCATGCTTCCAGACTTGCGCGTGTTCAAGTCGACGCTGCATGTGCCCACCCAAAACAACAAGCTCGGACTGGGGGAGAGGGCGCATTGCCGCAAGATGATGCAAGAAATTTATGGCACTGAAGAAAGCTTCTTCAAGGAGATAGACCAAAGCATTCGCCGCAATTGCAGAAAGTTGCCCGACGTGCAGGTCTACCTCATACAATTCCAAAACTTCTCGCAAGAGTTGATGATGCTCACGGGCAACCTCATGAAGTTCAAGCTCCGCGTGCCTTCTTTCTTCAAGAAGACCATCTACGCCATGACGGAGAAGACGGTGAACGACATTTTCACGAAGAACAGTTACACTGATGCCAGCGTCATCAAGGCAGTCATGGCGGTGCGCAAGTTCAACCAAAGGCTCAACTTCTCGCAGAAGTGGGTCACCGACTTCGTTTACCAAGTCGTCATGCTCGCCAAGAAAGAGCCCGCTCCATCAGAGGAAGAAGCCAAGGAAGCTGAGAAAAGGCTGAAAGGCTGATGCCGCGGCCTCATGTAAGCGTCATTTATAAGACCGGTTCGTGTTATGGATGCCAAAACGGAAGACCTGAATGTTTTCACCACGAGAGTGAGGCAGCTCATGCTCAGCTACAAGGCGCTGAAGGATGAGAATGCCGAGCTGAAAAGTCAAGTTAAGCAACGCGAAGAGGAGATTACTGGCCTGAAGGAGCGGGCAGATCGGCTCCAGCGCGACTACGACTTGCTGAAGGTCGCCCGAATGATGCAAATCACTGATGGCGACATTGAAGAGGCACGGAAACGGCTCAATAAGCTCATAAAGAACGTCAGTAGGAGCATCACGCTGCTCAACGGACAGGAGTAGCGAGGCGCTCACTCGGTTAATAATTTGATATGGAAGAAGAGCTCAAACGAAATATCAGACTTCGTATCTATGATACTTTCATCTCTGTCAGGGTGCCGCAAGATGAGGAACCGCTTTACAGAAAGGACGCGGATCTCATCAATGAGTTGCTGAACCTGTATTTCTCTAATTTCAAGGACAAGAAGCCCGACAAGGAGATAGTCTACTATGCCATGATAGACCTTGGGCTTCGCTTGCAGAAGGAATTGCGGCGCAACGACTCTGAGCCTTATGAGAAAGTGATGAAAGAGCTTACTGGCGAGATTGAAACGCTGCTGGAGGATAATAAGGAATAATTTACATTTAAAAACACGTTAATATATAGTATAGAATGATAAACATTTTGATTGCCGCTATCATAGCCCTCATTGTTGGTGGGGTAGCGGGTTATTATATTTTCCGTTATGTGATAAAGGGAAAATACAACCAAATGATTGCCGCGGCCAACAAGGAGGCGGATGTCATAAAAGAGAAGAAACTCCTTGAGGTGAAAGAGAAGTTCCTCAACAAGAAAGGTGAACTCGACAAGGAGATACAAGCTCACAACCAAAAGATGCAGGCTGGCGACAACAAGCTCAAGCAGCGCGAGATTTCGCTCAACCAAAAGCAGCAGGAACTTGCCAAGATACGTCAGGACATGGAGCGCGAGCAGCAACGCATGGAAAACGAGAAGCAACTCGTGGCTACCAAGCAGCAGGAACTTGACAAGATGCAGGATCAGGAGCGCGCCAAGCTGGAGGAAATATCCGGCATATCGGCTGAGGAGGCCAAGAACCGTCTCGTGGAGAGCATGAAAGACAAGGCCAAGATGGACG
>DAIOUH010000146.1:0-6137 GCA_036751585.1 Prevotella sp.
TGGAGACGGGTATGCCCGAGTTTGAGTTCGACTTCTCCAAGCTCACGCTGCCCAATTTGCCCACAGTGCCTACTATGCACAATATGCCTATTATGCCTAATAAGCCCAATATGCCTAATACGCATAATATGCCTAATACGCCTAATAGACCCAATACGCCTAATACGCATAATAGGCCTACCATGCATAATAAGCCCACCGAGACCGTCAACACCCATCGTTAACCCTTAACCCCCATACCGCTATGCCTCACCCCGTGGACAACGGATTCATCCGCCAAGGCAAGGACTATACCACCCTCGTTTGCTACAAGAAGGCGGTCATCATCTACGACATCACCTATTATTTTGCCCACAAGTACTTGGAGCGTGGCGACCGCACCATAGACCAGATGATACAGGCGGCGCGCTCGGGCAAGCAAAACATAGTGGAGGGCAACATCGACGGCATCACGTCGACAGAGATGGAGATAAAGCTCACCAACGTGAACCGTGCGAGCCTGCACGAGCTGCTGGAGGATTACAAGGACTACCTGCGCGTGCATGGCTTGGAGCAGTGGTCGCTCAACTCGCCAAAGGCGGAGCAGACACGACGCTACTGCCGCGACCACAACGATCCTGCCGATTACAGGGAGAAGATAGCTGCGCGCTCACCAGAGACCATTTGCAACATTGCCATAACCCTCATCCTGCAAGCCGACGTGATGATAAAGGGACTCATTGAGTGGCAGAAACAGCATTTCAAGGAAAATGGCGGCATAAAGGAGCAAATGTTCAGGGAGCGAACTAAGCAACGGGGATTTTAGCCATTGCTTGTTTTTCCTTGCCGCAAAGGTAAGCAATTAATCGCAATCCACCAAATGTGGTCCTCTTTAGCGACAAAAACAGGAAAAGGTGTTTCTTGACGGCTATTTCACAAATTACTGAACAAAACAGTCACAAATTACTGAATAAATCAGTCACAAATTACTGAATTGTCTTAAAATGCTTTGATAATCAAGAAAATATAAAATCTTTATAATCCAAAAGGGGCGGGGAACCACGATGGTTCCTCGCCCCTTTCATGTTTATGTCGTGCCTCTTGCCTTACTTCAAGCTCTTGGGAGTGAAGCGCAGGGTGTAAGAGTAGCTGCCGCTTGCTTTTGGCAGATAATCCGAAGGCGTGTTTTCACCGCATGAGCCGTTGCCCACGCCACTGATGGCGGCATCGAAGTGGGCGTAGATGTTGCCCTGGCGTTTCATCTCGTCGTTGTGCTTCTTGGTGCGCCATGTCTTGGCCGACCAGTAACTCTCTTGATAGTGCGACATTGAGAATGACACGTCGCCCTCGGTCTCAATCTTCAGTGCCACGTTTGGTGCGGTGAGCGTCATGTCGCGCAGGTTCAAGTGGTCACCATTGGTTTGTGGGTGCGTGTACTCCTCAAACAAGTCGTCCACGCAAGTAGTATAGCGACCGAGGTAAGAGCCTGTCTTGCGGTCGGGATAGTTGGCCCATGGGCCACGTCCGTAGTATTCCACGCTCTCGAAGCCTGGGCCGAACTGCATTGCCAAGCCAACACGATAAGTCGTGCTATAACCGCTATTGAAGTTCACCTTCATGTCCACCACGCCATCGGGGTAGATGGTGTAGGCGATGGTGTAGTTGCGGTCAGACCTGCCGCTCACGGTGATAGTCGCGGTGCCATTGGAGTTCTTTTGCAATCCATTACTGATGCTGTAGCTATTGCTTGAGCCGGTGTTGTAAGGACAGCCAGAACGTGAGTTGTCGATGCTGAAGTACTGGCTGAAGGCAGGCGTGCTTGTCAGTATGTCTTGGTCGTTGTACTTCCAACTGCTCAGCGAGCCATTGCTGTTGAACGTCATCGACCAGCCATTGCCGCTCACGGTGTTGCCGCTTACGTTGAGTGTGCCTGTGCCGCTGTGCGAGCTTAGTGAACCTCGGCTCTGGATTGTGAACTGCTCATCGGCGACATCATAGCCTTTGTCAGCCCACAGGGTCGCGTCCTTTGTGACGAGAGCCACGTTGAGTAACACCTCTTCGCCACTCTTGGGTGAGTAAGTGTAAGGTACGCTCACTGTGCCATTGCTGCCAGCGGCAATTGATGGCATGTCAATGGAACCTTCCTCTACCAAGTTGCCGTTAGCCAATACGCGGTAAACAAGCGTGTAAGCGTCAAGGTTGGTGAAGAGGTTCTTGTTCTTCAAAGTCAGTGTCTTGCCAGAGAGACTTGTGAAGTCCACGTTTTGATACACTTTCTTCACCTCTGTGAGCTTCGACGACCATTTGCGGTCTGGGGTCACGATGCCGTTGTCCATGAACGCGCCCATATAGGAATCTTCATTGTCGCCGCTTGGCGTCTGGTAGTCGTAGCCTTGCTTCCAGTAGTTGAAGCCGTTGGCGTTGACAAGCGTGCTTGCGTCGGCAGTGCCGTTTATGACGTTCTTCGCCTTCTGTGGATCGTAGATAGACTGGTCTACCCAGTCCCAGATGCAGCCGCCAATGATGCCCGTGCTGCCCTCTATCACGTTCCAGTAGTCTTTCAATCGTCCCATGGCGTTGCCCATGGCGTGTGCGTACTCGCAGATAAAGTAAGGCTTGCTGTTCAAGCCACTGCTTGCATTCTGCACTGCGGAAACAGTGGGATACATGTTCGAACCGAGGTCGGAATTATATTTGCCGCTTTCTGCTCCTTCATAGTGTATAAGGCGAGTGTCGTTGTTATGAATATAGTTGTAGCATGTGCTAAAGTTGGAACCTTTGCCGCTCTCGTTGCCAAGCGACCAGAATATGACACTTGGATGGTTGCGGTCACGTTTGAACATACGTGTCGTGCGGTCGAGCATGTTGTTGGCGAACGCTGAGGCGCTTGCCACGCTCTGCATTGGGTGGCACTCTATGTCGGCCTCGTCCATGCAGTAGATGCCGAAAGCATCCATCATGGCGTACATCTTTGGCTGGCGAGGATAGTGCGACGTGCGAATCATGTTCACGTTGGCCTGCTTCATCAACGTCACGTCCTTGAGCATTGTCTCCAAGTCGATTGCGCGACCATAGAGTGGATGCGTGTCTTGTGTGTTCACGCCCTTGAAATAAGCGCGTTGACCATTGACGTAGATGAGGTTGCCGTTCTTTGTGATATTGCGGAAACCGTACTTGGTTGAGAAAGCCATCTCTTCGTTGCCGTTGGCGTCTTTCTGGCTGTACTCCACGGTGTAGAGATATGGATCCTCAGAACTCCAAGGGTGTAGGTTGCTTAGGCCGGAGATGCTCAGTTGTTTCTCGGATATTGATGACGAACCGCTGTATTCGTATGTAGCGGTGGATCCAACTTGCTTGCCGTTCTTATCGAGCAGTTTCACGTTGATGGTCTTAGATGTGCTCACACCATCGCGGTTGTCCACCGACAACTTCAAGCTGAGTGTGCCGCTGGTAGCAGTGCTGTTGAGATCAGAAGCCCAAAGGATGTGGTCGGAGACGAACACCTTTGGTGTAGCCACGAGATACACGTCGCGGTGAATGCCGCCCAAGTGCCACATGTCTTGTCCTTCGAGGTATGAACCATCGCTCCAGCGGTAACAAGCCACGGTGATGTTGTTTTCGGCTGTGGCGTTAACGAAGTCGGTGATGTCAAATTCCGCGTCGGTGTTAGCACCTTCGGAGTAGCCTACGTATTTGCCGTTAATGTACACGGCTATCGCGCTGTAAGCACCGTCGAAGTGAACCATGACTCGCTTGTCGCTCCAGCCCTCGGGAAGGGTGAATGTGCGACGGTAGTAACCCAATGGGTTCGTGTCGCAGTTGCTGCGGCTTTGGGCGATGGTAGTCCAAGAAGTGTTGCCAGAGAAAGGATAGCCCTGGTTGGTATAGACTGGCGTGTCGTAGCCTGCCATCTCCCACGACAGTGGCACGCGAATCTCGTCCCAACTGCTGGTAGATGCGGTGTTGCTGGTGTAAGTGGTAGACGGAGCCGCGTTACCACCGCTCTTCTCATAATGGAACTTCCAAGTGCCGTTGAGGTTCATGGTCATGGCCTTTGTTGGTGTGAGCCAAGGCTTGTCGTAAGCGACATCGGCCTCCATGTCGGCGGTAGAAGCGTAGGGGATAAATGTGGCGTGCGCGTCCTCCTTGTTGTCGGCGAACTTCTCAGGGTTGTGTACCCATGAGTATTGGAACGTGCGAGATATGCCGCTGTTGTCGGGGGTTACTATGCTCACATCCTTGTATGTGGCATCACTGTGTGTTCCATAATTGCTTCCTATTGTAACGGATTTGAGCTTCAACAGATTTGAAATGGTTGAGGCCGTGAAAACCGTATAACCGTTAACTTTCAGTCCTTCTTCTGAGAGTACAAGTTTTAATGTATTGTTGTTCAACTTGGTTGTATACTCATTGTTTCCTTTAGGTGCCGCATCCAGCCAGTCTATAACGAGCAGTTTTGTACTGTAAGTATAAAAGATGTGCAGGTTGTGGGTTTTCTCATCCCAAGTGCTGATATTCTCTCCTATTGAAAGAAGGTTTATGTCAGTTGTGGCCGTCTTGCACGTGCTAAGGTCAATCTCCGCCTCAATGCTTTGTTTGCTCCAGTCTATCGAAACTGTCTTTGGGGATAGCTCCTCACCGTTTGGCGAGTAGTTCGACCAAAGGGTTGTCCTTGTCTCCGCGGCGAGGGCCTTCGGGGTGACGAGGGCGAGCAGGGCGAGGAGAAGCAGGATATGTTGCTTGATGTATGTTTTCATGTCGCGTGTGGTTTATTTGGTTAGTTTCTTTCCGTTGACGATGTACACTCCGTGTGGCAGGTCGTCGAGCGATGTGGCGGCATGGCGCAGCATCTGTCCGCTGACGTTGTACACGTCGAAGCGCGTCTCGGTGGAGGCGTTGATGGTGCCAATGGCTGTCGTGGCTCCGTCGAGCGACCATGCGTTGAACACCTTCGCGCCGCTGCCCGTGTTGCTTTGGATAATCATGCCGCGGAAGCCCTTGATGGGCTTGTCGATTGTCAAGTGGTAAACTTGGTTCTTGCTCAGCACGTAGGCTCCCTTCGTGGCGGTGGTATTATAGAAGTTGCCCTTGAAGGTGAGGCTCTCGCCAGTGTTGTCGCTCTTCGTCACGTCGGTGGGCTGCGATACGAACGATGTCACGCCCGTGAAGGTGTAGTAGCCTTCTGTTGGGGTGGCATTGGTCACGTACACGAGGTAAGGCGTGCCTGCCTTGACATCGTCGCGCGAAGTGAAGTCGATTGTCGTTGCGGTCAAGCCCGTGAGCTCAGCCACGCGCACATTGTCGCCGAACTGCGCCTTGAGCTGGTCGGCAGGAATGTCGAACGGCACGCAGAACGAGTTCCAGCTGTTGACCGTGAACTTGCGCTTGAGTTGGACCGTCACGCTGCCCGACGTGCCGATGGTGGGCTGGGTGTAGGTCTCGGATTTCTCGTCGAGGGTCACCACCTCGTCGCTGACCTGACCAACGAGCTTCCACAGTCCTTGCTTGAATGCCTCGCCGGGCTTGAAAGGCTCCGTGCGCACGCCTTGGAGCAGCTCGCTATAGAATAGCCACTGTGCGCTCGATGCCTCCTTGCTTCGCGCGCCGATGGCGTAGGTGTTGTCTGTGCCGCTGACGGGGCTGAATGTCCATTCGTCGTATTTGCCCGTGCCGTCGCAGGTGGGCGCGCCCCATAGCGAGGCGGAGAGCTTGCCCTTGTCGGTGGTGAGCGTGTAGTAGCCGTCGGCGGTCTTCTCCGACAGCGTGACGCTCAGCTTCGTCCCGCCGAGGGTGAGGGTGCCGTCGGTCGCGGCACCGAGAAACTCGCCCTTCTGCACGTTGAGCAGGTAGTAGGTCTTGCCAGCCTCGGGCGTGGAGCCCGTGTAGTCGGCGGCGCGAAGCGTCGCCAGGCAGGTGCAGAGGAGCACGAGAGTGAGAGTAAACAGTTTCTTCATACTTACTTCTTTATTCGTTCCATGTATCGTTCCATCCCCAAGAATTGTTTTTCTTGGCGTCAATCTCATCGGGGTTTCCTTCCACGGGGTCGGTCTTAATGTCGGGGAAGTCTTTGTTGTCGAGCTTCACGTCCTTGCTCGGCGACCCAGCAAGCAATCCGCCTGACACGAGCGGCAAGACCATCGCGGAGGGCCGCTCATACG
>DAIOUH010000147.1:0-6078 GCA_036751585.1 Prevotella sp.
ATCGTGACACATCCCTTTTTCATGATTGGTTATTTACTAACTTGTTTTTTAAGGAACGTCCTTTTTACTTCACCTTCTCAACGATAGCCTTGAAAGCAGCCTCGTTGTTCATGGCGAGGTCAGCGAGCACCTTGCGGTTGATCTCGATGCCAGCCTTGTGGAGGGCACCCATGAGCTGAGAGTAGCTCATCTCATACTGGCGAGCGGCGGCGTTGATACGCTGAATCCAAAGAGCGCGGAAGTTGCGCTTCTTGGTACGACGGTCGCGGTAAGCGTATGTGAGACCCTTCTCATAAGTGTTCTTGGCTACGGTCCACACATTCTTGCGGGCACCAAAGTAGCCCTTGGTCTTCTTCAGTATCCTTGTTCTCTTAGCTTTTGAAGCTACGTGATTTACTGATCTTGGCATAATTTTTCTTCTTTAATACGTTTTGACTAAGTTTACTTTTAACACGCCTGTTAAGTTAACGGAGGCAAAGCAAGTCGCGCACCTGCTTGAGGTTTGTGCGATCCACGAGAGTCTGGTGATCCAGATTACGCTTTTGCTTCTTCGTCTTCTTAGTCAAGATGTGACTGTGATAAGCGTGATGACGCTTGATCTTACCTGTTCCGGTGAATGTGAATCTCTTCTTTGCGCCGGAGTTTGTCTTTACTTTTGGCATTTTTGTTATTGTTTATTTATTGTTTATGAAAGGTGGCAACGCATATACCAGGCGGGGCCACACAGTGATAATTTCAGATGTTGGGCGATTAGCGCTCAGCTGCGTTCAATCCTTGGAGCTTTCCTTGGAATTGAGCTTGGCGAGAAGCTCCTCGGCGCCCTTGGCGTTTCCGAGCAATCCCTTCTTCTTGGCGTCTTCCTCGTCTTTCAGCTTTTGCTGCTCCTTCTCCACGGCTTCCTTGGCGAGCCTGTCGCGCTTTTGCTGGCTTTGCTTTGCCACGCCAGCCTTCTTCGGCGCGAGGAAGAGGAACATTTTCTTGCCTTCGAGCTTAGGCAGCTGCTCTACCTTTGCCACTTCCTCCAAGTCGTTGGCGAAACGGAGCAAGAGCACCTCGCCTTGATCCTTGAAAAGGATGCTACGACCACGGAAGAACACGTAAGCACGCACCTTGTTGCCTTCCTCAAGGAACTCCTTGGCGTGCTTGAGCTTGAACTGATAGTCGTGGTCATCGGTCTGCGGTCCGAAACGAATTTCCTTGACCTCCACCTTGACCTGCTTCTGCTTCATCTCCTTTTGGCGCTTCTTCTGCTGGTAGAGGAACTTGCTATAGTCGATGATACGACAGACTGGTGGTTGAGCGTTTGGGGAAATCTCGACCAAGTCGAGATCTTGCTGACGTGCCATGTCCAAGGCCTTGCGCGTAGGCATCACCTCAGAGCCGCCATCACTTACCACACGAACTTCCCGCACATGAATCTGTCCATTGATGCGGTACTGATCTTTCAAATTGTCTTTCTTCATCCAACTATTTTAAGGTTCTAACTTTAATGCATAGGGACAATGACCCCTAAACAGCGTGCAAAGTTACATATTTTTAGCTAATCAGCAAACCTTTCACGTCTTTTTTATTGAAAATTCTCGCCAATTCGTCTCAACTGGCGGAATATCGCCTGACGCCGCCATCTATTTGTCGGCGGCGGCCTTCAGCTTTCCGCCTTCAGCCACGATGGTGTAGCGCGCGCCTTTCCGCGTCTTGAATTTCAGTTCAGCGTCGCCATAGCGCACCACGCAAGGTGCTCCCGAGCCAGAGAGGATGGTCGCTTTGGCCAGCTTGCCGTCCTTCCAACTGATGGAGACGGTGAAGTTGCCACGGGCGCGCAATCCGCTCACCGAGCCTTCCGCCCAAGCGTCGGGCAAGGCGGGCAGCAAGTGGATGAAACCCATGTGACTTTGGAGGAGCATCTCCGTCACGCCTGCCGTACCGCCGAAGTTGCCGTCAATCTGGAATGGCGGGTGCGAGTCCCACAGGTTGTCGAGCGTGCCATGCCTCAACAGGTTGCCATAGAGCTTGTAGGCGTGGTTGCCATCGTGCAGCCTCGCCCATTGGTTGAGCTTCCATCCCATCGACCATCCCGTGGCACCGTCGCCACGATGCTCCAGCACCACTCTCGCGGCCTTTGCCAGCTTTGGCGTCGTCACGGGCGAGATGGTGTGACCTGGGTGCAAGCCGAAGAGGTGGTTCACGTGCCGATGCTCGTCTTTCGGGTCGTCGATGTCGGTGGACCACTCCATGAGCTGTCCGTAGCGGCCTATCTTGTATGGCGCGATGTGCTTCAGCGCGTCTTCCCACGGCTTGCGGTCTTTCGCGCTCTTGCCGAGCACGCGGTTGGCCTCAACAGCGTCGGTGAGCACCTCGCGTATCACGGCGTGGGCGAACGTCGCGCCCTGATCCACGGGGCCGTGCTCTGGCGACGTGGATGGCGCGGCGGTGTAAACACCGTCGGGTCGATGCCAGAGATAGTCGGACGCGAAGTCGGCGGAGCCTTTCAGTATGTCGTAATACGACGCGAGGAAATGGCGGTCACGTGTGAAGTCGTAAAAATCCCACAGGTGCGTGGCAAGCCAAGGTCCGGCGAATGGCGAGAAGTTCCACGACATGTCCTCGCTTGAGAGCGGCGACGTGAAGCCGAAGATGTTGCCCGAGACCGATGTCGTCCAGCCGCGCGTGCCGAAATACGACTTCGCCGTCACCATGCCGGGCTTGATGAGCGTGCGAATGAAGTCGAACAGCGGCAACTCGCACAGTTCCAACCCCGTGGGGCAAGCCAGCCAATAGTTCATCTGCAAGTTGATGTTGTTGTGGTAGTCCACTCTCCACGGCCCGTCCACGTTGTTGTGCCAGATGCCCTGTAGGTTGGCGGGCATGTTGCCCGGACGCGACGACGCGATGAGCAGGTAGCGACCGAACTGATAATAGAGCTGTTCGAGATAATAGTCGGGCTTGCCTTGGCGGTAAGCCGCGAAGCGGCGGTCGATGGGCAGGTCATCGCCCATGGATGCCTCGTTGATGTCGAGCTTCACCCTGTCGAAGAGGTTTGAATAGTCGGCAAGGTGCTCGTTCAACAAGTAGTCGTAATCCTTTGCCGCTGCCTTGGCGAGCCAATCGGCAGTGGTCTTCACTGGATCTACGCCCACGTATGCCTTCGGGTCGTTGAAGTCTGGATTGTAGTTAGCACGATAGTCGGTGTCGGCGGTGATAAGGAACACCACTTCATCGGCGCCCCTTACCGTTATCTTCCCGTCCTTGTTGGTCACCGTGCCGCCCTTTGCGATTGCCTTCACGCGCACGGCATATTCCATGTTGTTATTGTCCAAATGAGCTGTCCAGCAAAGCGCGTCGGAGCCATCGCCCGTCATGGTGCCTGTCGACACGGGGTTGGGCGTGTATCTGAGCGTGAGGTCTTGCTTGCCGCCCTGCGAGGCCGTGAAGCGCACCACCATGACATTGGCAGGATACGACACGAAAAACTCGCGGCGATAGTCCACCCCGTCCTTGCTGAAGCTCACCTTGGCTATGGCGGAATCGAGCGACAACTCGCGGCGGTAATGCGTCATGCCCACGGCGCTGAGCCCTGTCTCGACGCAAAACTCGCCCGCCGTGGTGAAGCTGCCAAAGCGCGACGGATTCTCAGCCGCCGTCTCATAAGGCACCACGCTGTTGAAATTTTTCTGGGTGAGCCGTGCCGCCTCTTTCCAGTCGCCTCGCTCAAACGCCTTGCGTATCTGCGCCACCACGGGTGCCGAGTGCTTGTTCACGTTCCAATAATAAGCCGCGCCTCGCGACGTATCGGGACCTCCGCGCCACAGCGTCTTCTCGTTGAACGTGATGCGTTCCGCCTCCACCGAGCCGAAGACGTTGCCGCCTATGCTGCCGTTGCCAATGGGAAGCGACTTCGACTCCCATTCTTGGTCGGGATTGGTCGACGTGTCGCCAGCGGTCTCTACCTGTCGCTTCGTGGGGTTGCGGTCAGCACTCGACGAGAGCCACACGGCGTGTCCGCGAAGCGTCGTCGGCGTGTCAAACCAGTATCTCAGCGGCACGCGCCGTTGAGCTGTGGCCGATGAAAAGGTCAATAGACTGAGGGCTAAAGCCACGAACAATTGTCTTTTTTGTCGTATCATAGTTTCGTTTTTAGTTGTATTTCCTTATCTTACTGTCACTTGGTCTATCAAGTATCTGGACAATGCCACTTTTTTGTCGCAGCCTGGCAATGGTGGCGCGGGGTCTTGGTTGGGCGTGTTCCTGTCGGGCAGAGAGCGATAGCTGCCAGTGCGGAAGCTCAGGCGCTCGACGCTCTTCACCGCGTGGAGCGGAGCCAGCGCCACGCCGTTGACCTTCACCACGTTACCGTCAATGTCGATGGTGACTCTTTGCCATTCACCCACCTTATAGCTGCCGCACGGCTTTCCTGCCATGGTGATTTGCCCCTTGCGGAAACTCAGCGACACGGCACGCGCGCCATGCCTGTCGGTCACGTCCACCTCGAAAGGCTCATCGTGCTCTGCCGCCACGTTGATGTCGAAACCGACGCTCGCCTTCCTCGACTCCTCAAACACGCGAATGGCGCGCGCGTAATCGTAAGGGTCCTCATCGTCAAGGCGGAGATGATGTTCGTCGTCGACCGACACTTGGCACCACTGCGGGCGATATATGTTCCAGTTGGGTATCGTGCCGCCCGCTGCCACGTCGTCGAAGTTGTCGTTCACGGGGCCGCTCCACGTGGTGCGCGCCGGCAGTTGCACCCTGCTCACCCAGATGTCCTCCTTGTTGACACTATACGTGAGCCACATGTTGTTTCCCGGCGGTGTCTGCTCGCCCTCGGTTATTCCGCGCACGTAGCATGGGCCGAAGTCCTTGTTCTCGCCCATGAAGCGGCGTGGCGGCACCTCGCCATGGACCACGCCTATCGAATCGAACACGATGCCGTCGTCGCTCGTCATCATTGTCAACGGGTAACGGTAAGGCTGCGTCTCTATCGGGTTGAACGCCAAGGCGTAGCGGCCGTCCGCCGTGCGCTGTCCCCACTGTTTGCCGCCTGCCATTATGAGCGATGGGCAACGCACGGGCGTGGACCAGCTCTGGCCATCATCGGGCGAGAGGGCGGCGTAAGACCATTTCCACAACGCCACCGTCTTGCCGTCGCGCCGATGGAAATAGTTGGTGGCCTGCACGCGGTTTATGGAGTCTTTCAAGGTGTAGAAGCCGTCCAAGCCACGGTCTTCGTCAATCCATTGCAGCGTCTTGAGCCTATCGGCCAGCAACGCCCTGCAAGCCTCCTTGAAGCCCTTGTCCTTGGAACGCTCAAAGAAGGGGTAAGCCGTGTTTGCCTCGTTCCAATTGGCGTGCGAGGAATAGCGCACGAAATAGATTGGCCCCATGGTGCCGTCGGCCTTCATCTCGCGCACCACCCTGCCTATGCCGCCTTCCTTGAACGGGTTGTAGCTGTGGCCGTAGAAGCCCACCACGAGCAACCTGCCGTTGGGCGCGGTGTAGAAGCCCATGCGCTGGTGCATGATGTAGCCATAGTAAGGCTTGGGGATGGTCACGCCCTTGGGCGCCTTGTACATGGGGAACACCACGAAGGGCTTGCCCCAATCGCGACCGTCGGTCGAGGTCACGAGAAGGGTGTGCCCGGGAGGTTGCTGCTCGTCCTTGGGGTTGGAGAGGTATTCGAGATAGAACTTGCCTTTCCAATAGGTCAGGTTCGGCGCGTGGTTGTAGGTCCACCCTATCGTGTTCACCGAGTCGGCGACGTTAGGGTCGGCTATGGCTCCGTCGGCGCGGTTTGCCCTCATCACCTGGATGTTTTCCGTGCCTATGACATAGCGGAAGCCGCCCTCGTGCAATCTGGGATTGCATATCTCGCCGCCGACATATCGCACGGGTTCCGCGGGCGTGCCCGTCTGGGAAAAGAGTTGAAGTGGCACCACGGCGCACGACAACGCGAGGAAAAGGAGTCGATGGTTTATCATAGTTTTAGTTTAGCTGTCTTCATGTTTTTTTAATGATATGGCAAAGGTAAGCATAAAATTCGAAAAAGGCCTGTGCCTAACCGCATGGATTAAACACAGACCT
>DAIOUH010000148.1:0-6028 GCA_036751585.1 Prevotella sp.
TTCTCCATCTCCGCGCCCGCAAATTCGAAGCTCACGGTGAGCTACCTCGGCATGAAGGAGCAAACCGTGAAAGGCGGCCAAAATGTCAGGATAACCTTGATTGCCGACCAGCACACCCTCGACGACGTGGTCGTGGTGGCCTACGGCACGCAGAAGCGTTCATCGTTCACTGGCGCGGCTGGTGAGATGAAAGCCGACGACATTTCCAAGCATATCGTTTCCAACGCCACGCAGGCCTTGACGGGTAGCGTGGCTGGCGTGCAGCTCCAGACAGAGAGCGGTGAGCCAGGCGCCACGCCGAAGATCCGCATTCGCGGTATCGGCTCCATGAGCGCGAGCACCGAGCCTCTCTACATCGTGGACGGCGCTCCTTACGATGGCGACATCGCTGCCATCAACCCCTCCGACATCCAGGAGATGACGGTCTTGAAGGACGCTGCCTCGGCTGCCATCTATGGCGCGCGTGGCTCCAACGGCGTGGTCATCATCACCACCAAGAAGAGCCGTGGCACGGGCGCGGCACGCATCACCCTCGACGCCAAGCTCGGCTCCAACCATCGTGAGGTGCCTCGCTACGATGTGATCACCGACCCGGGCCAGTATTACGAGACTTGGTTCAAGGCCATGTACAACTCTGAGTATCTCCATGGCAAGAGCGCGCAGGAGGCTTACAACGACGCTTGCAAGAACCTCTTCGACACCAACAATGGCGGTCTGGGCTACAAGGTCTACACCGTGCCCGCGGGCGAGAACCTCATCGGCACCAACTTCAAGCTCAACCCTAACGCCAAGCTCGGCTATACCGATGGCGAGTACACCTATCTGCCAGACGACTATTACAAGGCAATAAACAATTCCGCCTTCCGCCAGGAGTACAACCTCGGCTTGAACGGCAGTTCCGACAAGGTGTCTTACTACAGCAACCTCGGCTACCTCAAGGACGGCGGCTCGGTGAAGAACTCCAACTTCGAGCGTTTCACCGCGCGCAGCAACGTGGAGTATCAGGCCAAGAGCTGGCTCAAGATGGCAGCCAACCTCGACTATACCCACATCAAGACCCAGCGTCCTTCGTTCAACGCCGACGTGTATGGATCGAGTGGCAACCTCTATGACATAGCCAACAAGATCGCGCCTATCTACCCAATGTACGTGCGCGACGCCGAGGGCAACATCGTGAAAAACGAGATTGGCGGTCCAACCTACGACATGAACCAGACCAACTTCAAGCGTCCTTCCATCACGGGCAACGCCATGGCCAACAACGAGTATGACAAGAAGAACGCCGACTTCGACCAGTTCCGTGGCAACTGGGTGATGACCCTCACGCCGGTTGAGGGACTGAACCTCGCGGCCAACTTCACGCTGTTCAACCGCACGGGCCAATACAACTACCTCTACAGCCGTTTCGCCACTCAATCGAGCACCGACGGCCAGGCTTTTGTGCAGACCTCTCGCAACTTCTCAACCAACCAGATCTACACTGCCAACTACGACAAGCAGTTTGGCAAGCACGCCGTGAACCTCCTCGCGGGTTACGAGCACTACTATTATAAGGAGTCGCAGTTGTCAGGTCAGAACGACCACCTCTTCGATCCTTTCATCGCTGAGCTTGGCAACGCTTATGGCCGCTCCAACATGACCACAAACTCTTACACCGACCACTTGGTGCGCGACGGTTACTTCTTCCGTGGCGACTACAACTACGATGAGCGCTACTTCGGCGAGGTCTCCCTCCGTCGCGACGGCAGCTCTATCTTCGCCCCCGGGCATCGTTGGGGCACGTTCTGGTCGGCATCAGCCGGATGGCAGATCAACAAGGAAAAATGGTTCAAGGCCGACTGGGTCAACCTCTTGAAGCTCAAGCTGAGCTATGGCGTGCAGGGCAACGACAACATGGACTCTGGCGAGAACCTCGCCCGCGACGACTTCCGCTTCCATCCTTGGTCAGACTTCTACCAGATTTCCTACACCGAGGGCAAGGACGGCGAGCAGGGCAGCTACAGCTCAATACAGGTGTTCCGCGGCAACTCCAACCTGACATGGGAGAAGAGCGGCGAGTGGAACGTCGGTGCCGACTTCGCCTTGTTCAACAGCCGCCTGAGCGGTAGCGTCGACTACTTCCACAAGAAGACCACCGACCTGCTCTACATGAAGACCCTTCCCCTGTCGTCGGGCTCAGCCGTGGCGACATATCCTGCCAACGTGGGCGAGATGGTGAACCAGGGCATTGAGCTTACCCTCAATGGCGACATCGTGAAGACCCGCAACCTCATCTTGAGCGGCAACTTCAACCTCACCCACTTCAAGAACAAGATCACCGACCTCGACCCGAGCGTCAAGGAGAACGGCATCAAGGGCACCAGCACTATCCTGCGCATTGGCGGCAGCGTCTACGAGGCATATATGCTCAAGTCGGCAGGCGTGGACAAGACCAACGGCCAGCCCCTCTTCTATATGGACGTGACCGATGCCGATGGCAACGTGACGGGCCAGACCACCACAAACGACGCCTCTGCAGCCACGCAGTATGACCTGGGCGACGTGAACCCGTCGGTCTATGGCGGCTTCGGCTTCAACCTCAGGTGGACTCCCGAGAACCTCGGCCAGTTCGACTTCGGCTTCCAGTTCTCTTACCAGCTTGGCGGCAAGGTCTACGATGGCATGTACCAGCAGTATATGACCGTGGTCGGCAATGGTGGTATGACCTTGCACAAGGACGTGCTCAAGGGCTGGGACGCCGTCTCCAACCCCAACAGCAACATCCCCGTGCTGTCGTCGCTCGCGGCTGACGCGGGCGGCCTTGCACAGACCTCTGTCGACACTTACCTCACGAGCTCCGACTATCTCAACCTCAACAACGTGTCGTTGGGCTACACCTTCCCCAAGCAGCTCGTGCAGCGCATGTATATCAACAACATCCGCGTGTATGTCACGGCTGAGAACCTCTTCCTCGTCAGCGCGCGCAAGGGTCTCGACCCACGCACCTACCTGGGCGTAGGCGGCTACACCTCTGGCGCGGCTCTTATCGGTGGCGGCGGCTATCCTGCCATGCGCTCCATAACAGCCGGCATACAGTTGACATTCTAATTAAATAAACACAAGCACAAATGAAGAAAAACAAGATATACTTGCTCATGGCGTCCGCCGCGATGTTGTCGTTGACGGCGTGCAACGACCTCAACGAGCAAGAGTATGAGGGAAACAAATATTTGTCTGCCGACCAGCGTCTTGCCACCAACGAGGTGATACCCGAGCGTGTGAAGGCCACCTACGACGGCATGTTCAACTACATTGGCAAGGGCGGCACCAGCGGCTTGAGCAAGGGCCAGCGCGCCGACGACTTCGGCCTCGTGATGGCTCTCGTCGCCGGTGACCTTGAGGGCGCCGACGCGGCTGCTGGCGACAACAACTACAACTGGTTCTCGGTGTGCAGCGAGCTCTCCTCGCGCAACGCCAACTACGCCAACCCTTACATCCGCTACGTCATACCTTACAAGCAGATGGGTGTCGCCAACTCGGTGATAAGCTCTTATCCTGCCGACACGCAAGACAAGACCGCCATCACCTACATAGCTTCCGCCAGGACCATTCGCGCCTACGACTACATGATGCTGGCGCCATACTTCCAGTTCGGCTATGAGAAGGCTGCCGACCAGCCTTGCGTGCCTCTGCTCTCCGACAGCGTGGACGCTACCCACAACCCTCGCGCCACGGTGAGGAAGGTGTATGAGGTCATCATGAACGACCTCGACTATGCCGTGGAGCACCTTGGCGCCGACCGCTCCAACAAGCAATACATCAACGTGGACGTGGCTCTCGGCCTTCGCGCCCGCGCCAACCTCGCCATGGGCAAGTGGGCTGATGCCGCCGCCGATGCCGAGAAGGTCATCAGCAGCGGACGTTACACTCCCGCCACTCGCGAGGAGGTCAGCGTGCCTGGCTTCGACGACGTGACCAAGGGCGACGGCCATGCCTGGATCTGGGCTGTGCTGCGCACCGAGGCCGACGCGCAAGAAAATGGCGGCTACGGCAACTACCAGACATCATCGGCTTGGAACTGCGCCTTCTCAGGTGACGCTTATGCTGCTGCCACGGGCAACACGCCTGTCATCAACCAGCTGCTCTACGACAAGATTCCCGCTACCGACGTGCGCAAGGGATGGTGGCTCGACGCCAAAAAGCACTCTCCAAACTGGGCAAACCTCTCGTGGACAGACCCTGACGATGGCAGGGTGGCAAAGGGCGACCAAATTGCTGATTTCACTCTGAAAAACGGCAACAAGACAGCCTTTGAGCCTTACACCAACATCAAGTTTGGCATGAAGAACGGCGTGGGTGCCACTACCAACATGAACGACTTCCCCTTGATGCGCATCGAGGAGATGTATCTCATCGCCGCTGAGGGTTATGCCAAGAGCGGCAACGAGGCAAAGGCCCGCGAGATTCTCACCAACTTCGTGAAGACATATCGTGACCCCGACTACAACATCAATGGCCGCGGACTTTCACTCGCCGACGAGATTTGGTTCCAGCGCCGAGTGGAGCTTTGGGGCGAGGGCTTCTTCACAGCCGACGCCAAGCGTCTGGGCAAGCCTATCGTGCGCTTCCACCAGGGCAAGGCAAACAACTTCCCAAGCAAGTTCCAGTTCAACGTGGCTGCCGATGACGGATGGCTCAACATGCGTTTCCCACAGAGCGAGAAGAACAACAACCTCAGCATCGTGGACAACGAGGGCGGCTCGCTGCCAGTGGCTGGTCAGAACGGCAACCTGCGTGACGGCGTGACCGACTAATAACAAAGTAAACACACATTCAAATAAGACTAATCATGAGAATAGATAAATTATTCGTCATTGGCGCGATGCTTGTCGGCGCGTTCGCTTTCTCGGCTTGCAGCGACGACGATGACTACAAGGCAGGCGACCCCGCTGGCGAGAACAACGTGACGTTCCTGACCTATTCCAACCCCGTGATGGAGAAGACGGCAACCACGTTCGACGTGGTGCTCAACCGCCACACCACCCAGGGCACCCTCAGCGTGCCCGTGGAGAAGCTCATCGTGCCAGAGGGCTGGAACGTGCCCGAGACAGCCAGCTTCGCCGCCGGCGACTCGTTGGCAACAATCACCGTGACACCTGCCGCCGACATGAGCCTTAACACCGACTACCAGTTCGTAATCCGCGTGCCGGAGAGCTATACCAACTCTTACAAGCAGAACTATGGCAGCGAGGTCAACACCTACAAGGTGACCGTAGTGAAGGAAGACTATGAGACATTCGCCACGGGTACTTACAATGAGGTATTCTTCACGGCAAGTAATGATGACCCTGAAGGTGTGCAGTGGCCCGTGACTATCGAATATTCACCAGCTCTTGACATCTATCGCATCAAGGACATGATGGAGCCCATGGGCGACGTGGCTGGTTACCACTTCTACTTCAAGTGGAACAAGGAGACTGGCGAGAAGCAGAGCTTCACGATGTGCGCTGCCAATGGTGGCGAGCAGACAAGCGCCCAGGCTGGCTTCACCTATGGCGACTATGGCATGGTGTCTCTCAGCTGGGCAGCCGAGACAAACGACCCGTCTAAGTTTGAAGACGAGGACAACAAGGCCAACTTCGGTGGCTACTTGGCTTCTGAGAACATGTTCGTGTTGCCGTGGAAACATACCGTTAGCGCTGGATCGTTCGGCGTCGGCTCCGACTTCATCCGCGACGTGAAGTTCGTGAAGTAACCTGGTTGACACATACACCATAAACACGCAAAAAGAGGCAAGCCCCCACGGGGACTTGCCTCTTTTTGCGTTGTTGTTTCTACATGTCATAGTCTAAGGGAATCGTAATGGCCATTACCGTAATGGTCATTACGATTAGTTGTCGTGAAGGTCGATTAATGTAATCCAAAATTTATTTTCCCGATTTTTTCCTTGTCTTATTTGCGTATATGCCATTTTCTTCGTATCTTCGAAGCGGATAAGGAAACATCGCAACGAGGAAACACCATATAGACACATGAAATACCCCATAGG
>DAIOUH010000149.1:0-6027 GCA_036751585.1 Prevotella sp.
ATATCCTTTTGCGCTGATACGCCCTGTATTTATAGAAACCGCCTTCGGTAAACTGGTTGAACACGCAACCATATCGTATCTTGCACCACGCTCCATCCAGCAGAAATGAATATGGGTTCATGCCCTCTATGTTTTTCGCGTAGGCATAATATCCTTTCACGTATTTCGCTATGCCTCTATATAGTCTATTCAAGAACATGAGTCACGATTTTTGTGCTTTCATCATTTTCGTTATCTTCTCATAATATCCTGTAGATCCCAAGAACTCGAAAAGCTCGTAGTCGGGATTATGATTGCCTTCTATCAGTTCCACTCCATCGCGTGTAATGGCCACGTCCCAACCGATAATCCTTATTTGGGGCAGAAGTTCCGCGGCTTGTTCACAAGTGTGGATAACCTTATCCCAATTTGGTATCTTGTACCCCAGCATCATGATGTCTGTGCCAGGATGTATATAGCTTTTGGCGTTTGCTTTCGATTGGCCGAAGGTGCAAACCACGCCTGTTTTCAAGTCAACTTCATATATTGACCCTCCCTGGCAATAATTGTCAACGACAGATGTGCCAACGCCAGCCCTGAGAATTGCCTTGACAACATGAGCCTTTCCTCTTGAATCGAGAATGGTATGCACGCGAATGGTGTTCACTGACGCATTGCCAAATACCATTCGAGGATGCTGCACGATGACTTGCTCTATAAGTACGTCTTCTTTCTTTAAGTTTTCGTACATTTTGTCCAAGTTTGCATCTTTGCTTTCTGACAGGGTGAACTTTCTCACGCCACCGCCTTCCACGCCGTCTACTGGCTTGATAATCACGGAATCGTGCTTTTCGAGAAATGAAATAAACTCATCCTTGCTCGCTTTGGCAATGTGTATCCAATCACGATGCACGAAATCGGAGAAGAACTGGTTGAAGTCTGGCTTCTCATTCAGATAATGAATGTATGCTGGTTGGTTATACTTGTCGAACAACTTGACCATACGGTGGTAAGTGAGACGTTTCCGGCGTTCGGGGTTGCTCAGCTTCCAAAACTCTCCTATGACATACTGCCTGATAAGACAACGGTGCCTAACCACTGCCATGAAGTAATCATAATACACCCACACAAGGCTCAGATGCTCATCCTTGGCAAGACGGTTGAGCCATTTACAGGTCTTCCTTATGTAATTTGCGTATAGCTTAACTTTTGGGGGTAATTTTCTCATTTCAAATAAAGTATTATAGTAGTGTGAATTTATCTGATAGCAAATTTGCCTTACGTGTAATGACAACGTCATCATACATCATCATTATCACGTCCTCGTCGTATTGGCCAATAATCGACTTGTTCTCGATGCCGTGCATGTTGTTGAGAATGAGTTTGATGAAATCCACCCCAGCCCCATAAGCGTGCAAGTAAGCGCCACCGAAGCGAGGGTTAATCTCGGATAAGTAGTATTCTCCGTCCTTGATAAAGAAGTCCATGTCGCAAGGGCCGCACAGTTCCAACACTGAGCAAACTTCTTCCACAAAATCGAATAGTTTCTCGTCCTTGAAAGATATTGTCTTGCTTGCTCCGCCGATGCGGCTCTCTATCTTCTTCTTTGAGAAGACGGCGACGGGTTTATGACTCAAACAATCCACGTATACGTCTGCATCACAGTCGCCGCCCGTCATGAGTTCTTGAATGATATATGTGAATTTCCCATCGTTGAACTTTGCTTCTGCTTCTTCCCAGTTGTTCACCTTGCCAATGCCAACGCTGCCACTCCCGCTGATGGGTTTCATGAAGACTGGAAAGTTTATCTCTCCGTTTTCCAACCCTTCTCTCAATCCTTCGAGTGAGTTGTACGTTAGCACGGTTCTCACACCTTTCTTGCTGAGATGCTTGTACATCTTATACTTGTCGAAACACAACCTCGCCGTCCATTCGGCAGGGCAAAGAGGCAGGATGTTTCTTGCCAAAAGCTCTTCCCTGTGCTTGGCGAGAATATCTATCTCGGGGTCTATAAGTGTCGTTATGGCTTTTACGTCTTCCTTGCTGCATATTTCCAGCACCTTGTCGAAATAGCCAGGAGCGTCAATGCGAGGAACCAGATATGGTTTGTCCGCAACCGACAAGGCTGGGGCGACAGGGCTTAGGTCGGTTGCCACAATATTGCCGCAACCTTTCATCGATTGCCGAAAGTCGTTCAGGAGTTTGACCCTTCGGCCACAACTGCAAAACAAGATATTATCCATTATATTTTATTATTTTACTATCGATTTTTGCAAGAATTCCCTTGCTGTCCATTTTGCCCTCACAAGTTTGCAATGTTCATTCTCCAAGGCATATATATTTGGCAAGTAGCGGATAAACATTGGTGACAGGCACAAGGTGTAAGCGCCAACGTTGTGATACGCTATGCGGTCGCCAATTTCAAGCAACGGCTTGTCGGATAAAGAGAAGAGACGGTCATATTCCAAACAAGTGCAGCCCGATACAATCTGTTCCCTGACAGTAGGCGTCTCGTGCTGATAAAGCTCCTCATCCAAGTAGCTGCTTTTCTTGAAGAAAGGGTCTATGTCGTTTCTGCTTCCGTCTGTTGTGATGAACCACAAGCCTTGCTCCACTTGCTTGCGGTCAATCACTTCGCTTACAAAAGTGAAGCAAGAGGCAACGAGCGCGTTGCCTGGTTCCACAATCAATCTGAGTCGCTCAAGTCCATGCTCTTTAAGCACTTCATGGAAAGCGTCACTGTAGTCTTGATACGTGGGCTTGTTGGGGAATATTCCGAAATAGCCTCCTCCAACATCCAAATAATCTAAGGCAAGGCCATGTTTCCTTATCACATCGCATGCGTAGGCCATCGACTGTCGATAAAATCTTACGCTTCTGCTATGTGCGGTCCTGTGAATATGAATACCGGACAGACTGACGTTTGGCAGGTTTGATATATAGCTTACTGCATCGTTGAACTCGCTTGTCTCATCCGAGAATCCGAAACGGCTGTTGTCATCATCGCCATCCGTGTCGCATGGAGAGACGTGGCTGATGTTTATGTTCAGCCTTAGTCCCACCTTTGCGTTTATGCCCCTGTCCAATTCTTTCAACCAAGCCAATTCACGCTTGGTTTCAATGTTCACTATTGCCCCATGCTCCAACGCGTCAAGAAATGTCTCCTTTGATTTCATGGGACCGTTGTATATAATCTTGTTTTTCGGGCAGCTACACAACAACGCCAGTTCATATTCGTCATGGGACACCACTTCGGCGTACGACCCAAATTCCATTGCCTTATGAATGCAGTATGGTGTTGAGTTGGTCTTGACAGAATAACCTACTACCACATCGTTGAAATGAGACTTCAATGCCGTCTGAAACCCCACGACACTGCGTCTCAGTTCCTCCACGTCGAGCACAAAGCAAGGCGTTTCAAGTTGCTTATATAGTTCAGTTGGTTCCATCGAATAGTGGTGTGGTATATTGTTTGTTGTTTACATGGTCATTGTATATGTCAGCCCGTCCCAAAACTTTCTTTGCCGTGGTCCATATCACTTCACAATCTGTCTTGAACGATACATGGTCTACATACCAAACGTCAAGCTCAAATTTTTTTGTCCACGTCAAGTTGTTGCGACCGTGGCATTGTGCCCATCCGGTTATTCCCGGGCGTACGTCATGACGTCGCATTTGTTCCTTGCTGTATAATGGGAGGTACTCAACCAACAATGGACGAGGACCCACGATGGCCATGTCGCCTTTTAATACGTTGAACAATTGTGGCAATTCATCTATGCTGAGACTGCGGACGATGGCACCGAATCTTGTTATCCGTTGCACGTCAGGCAGCAATTTGCCATCGGTATCTCGCTTCTCGTTCATGGTCTTGAACTTGATGATTTTGAATATCCTGCCTTTATATCCAGGGCGTTCCTGTGTGAAAAACGCTCCCGCGCCATCATTGAAAATCAATAGAAGCAGAGTGACAAGCAGCAAGAAAGGCCATATCACAATCAGAACTGATAACACGATGACAAAGTCAAGGCAACGCTTTACATATCTTTCATACATGTTATCTATTCTTTATAGTCATCTTTCGTTCCCCAAAGTTGTGCCATCGGCTCTGTCTCCATCTCGTGCTTGAAGTCACGCAATTGGTCCAAATAGCTGTATTTTGGGCGATATGTCGGGAAATCGGCAAACGTTTTTGTCATGTCAAATGCGTTCTGCAAAGGATCTGGTTTCTCAGGACAGTAGATTATTGGTGAAGGGTGGCCTTTCGGTGAGAAAACCTCTATTATGCCTTTTATCTGTTCTTCGAGAGTCACTTGCCACCCGTTGCCACAGTTGTAGCATCCGCCTGGCTTGTCTGATTCTATGCAGGCTTGCACAAGACGCACGAAATCCTTGATATACACCATCTCTTTTGCCTTTTTGCAATCTCCCCATATTTCAATGGGCAGGCTCTTGCTTGCCCTGTCCATCAGCATACGATAGGGCATCATTCTGCGTTTGTAGTTGGCATAATGGTAGGCATTGGGGTGATACTGGTAGATAGTGAAGAACCGCAACGCGAAAAACTGGAATCCGAATTCAGCTTGGAAATGCTCCAGTAAATCAACAGCGGCGTTCTTGGCTATGGTATAAATGGAGTGGTCGCCAGTGAGCGGAAACTGTCTTGGCGCGTCGCATGGTATCACGCTCCCGTTGTTATGATACTTCACCATGTCGGATGGTGTCTGCGGAAACACTATCTTTTTGCAACCAATGCTTTTCATCCAGTTCAACACATTCAAAGTGCCAATGGTGATGGACTCAAACAAGTCAATGGGATCATAGGCGTATCGTGAAGGCAGCGAACTCGCGAAATGAGCCACAGCGTAAATGTCATCCTTGGGAAGAACATTGAAGGCGTCTTTGTCCTCAATGTTCACGGAGTAATAACTCATGCCCCTGTCCTTGAAAAAGTTGTTGTCACTTTTCCTGTGCCCAACCGCTATCACATCATATCCCTGTTCATGCAAGTGTACGGCGATGTATGCTCCAAGGTTACCCGTGGCTCCAAAAACTACTACCTTTTTCTTATTCATGACCCTAAACTGTTTCTTTCAAAACGCGTTAAACTATAATCCTATGGACATGAAAAAAGCGTGGAACTTTCGTTACCCGTTCCACGCTGAGAGGCCTTCGCATGCCCAATTCAGTAGAACGAGCAACACAGAAGTCCACGCCTGTATGTACGACACAACCTTTCGGGACATGACAAGTCACGTCCCTACGGGTTTGGTGAATACACACCCATGAACATCTACTGTTGCCTCATCCTTGACTGAATTGTGAAAGTTGCGAAGTTTCTATGCGTCAAGAACAAAGCGTCAAGTAAACGCCTTAATCATAAAACGATCCCCATTGGCGGCCACCCACTTCCAGGCGACGCTACCTCCCCTCATGGACTTCTGCTTTTCCAAACATCAATCCCTCAAGGATACCTAAATGGTTCTCAGTGGCAAAGATATGAAGAATATTTGAGATACACCATGTTTTCGGGGGAAAAAATGATATGCCTATATAATAGTTTACTTATTTCCCTTACACTTCCTCCATCCTTGCCAGTTGCCATCCCTTGAACTGCATTATAATCCGGTGCAGCGTTGTGCCTTGCCTTAGGGCTTCCACCCTCGGAGCCGTGGCGTAACGCTTGATCTGCTCCACCGCCTCGCGCCATTGCTTTTCGGCTTTTGTCATGGGGCGGCCGTCCTCGTCGAGGGTGTCTTTCACAACCTCGTCGTAGTCTTTCTTGGATAGCACCTTGAGCTCAAGAATGTAGCTGTGCTTGCTGGCGTAGTGGGTGTGGTCGGGCAGGAGGAAGAAGTCGCAATAGCCGTGGTTCAGCTCAAGCTCTGGGGCGGTGATGTAATAGTCGTTGAGGTTGAGGTATGCCATGAAGAAGCCTTGCAGGTTGCGTTCGCTTTCTATTCCGTCGCGCACCGATGACACCTTGGCGTAGGCGTCCGCCATGAAGCGCAGCCCCTCCTCCCAGATGCCGTCATACGCCATGTCGTA
>DAIOUH010000150.1:0-6023 GCA_036751585.1 Prevotella sp.
CGCGCATATCACCAAACAAATAATAAGACACAAAATGAGAACATGGATATTGAGACTGGCAATCGCTGCCGTCATGCCAACGTTTGCCACGTCAATGTCGGCACAGTCGAGCGACTTGCAAGAAAAGGTAAAGCAAGTCTTCATCCAAACACTCGCCCAACAGAAAGAGGCAGCAGCAAATGGGGCGGAGAGCTTCAAGAAAGGCGTTGCCACCGACACCGAACTGCGGCAGGACATCAAAGGCAAACAGGTTGCCGACTATCAGAAAATGGTCTGGGACGCATGGCGTGAAGCCAACCATGACTTCAAGGAGGAGAAATTGGCAGCACCACACGACTTGAAGACCAAAGAGCATGGCACGTTGAGCCTTCCTGCCGCATTGGAGCCAAACGCCACGATGCCCTATTATTTTGGAAACAAAAAGGAGGCAAAGACTCCAGCGCCTCTATTCCTTTACCTGCATGGCTCTGGCCCCAAGGCACAGGAATGGGAGGCAAGCTGGCAATGGGCGCAAGTATTCAACGACGCGCCATGCCTCTACTTCATACCGCAGATTCCAAACGAGGGTGGCTACTACCGCTGGTGGCAACTGTCAAAGCAATATGCCTGGGAGACCGTGCTTCGCCAGACCTTGGCGGAGGGCTTGGCGGATGCCAACCGCCTGTATGTCTTCGGCATATCGGAGGGCGGATACGGAAGCCAGCGCCTCGCCTCGTTCTATGCCGACTACTGGGCTGCCGCCGGACCAATGGCAGGAGGGGAGCCATTGAAGAACGCGCCAGCGGAAAACTGCGCCAACATCGGTTTCTCTTTCCTCACAGGTGCCGACGACACGGGCTTCTACCGCAACGTGCTCACGTGGTACACGCAGTCTATGTTCGACTCCTTGCAGCTGACTCATCCCGTGTCTGCCGACAAGCAGCCGCTCTTCCGCCATCGCATCAATCTCTTGCCGGGCATGCAACACCACGTGGATTATCGCCTAACGACGCCATGGCTGAAGCAGTTCGCGCGCAATCCCTATCCCAAGACCGTGCTGTGGGAAGACTTCGAGATGGACGGACGTCACCGTTCTGGCTTCTACAACCTGCAAGTCTTGTCACGCCCTTCCGACGACCGTACTTTCTATGAGATGAACATCAACGGCAACCACGTCGACTTGCGGATAAGCAACGTGGCGTATACCACCGTGCAGAAAGACCCGCAATGGGGCATCGAGATGAAGTTCAAGCGTGCCTACACCGAAGCCAAAGGCGGCAAGTTGCGACTGTATCTCTGCGAGCAGCTTGTTGACATGAACAAGCCCGTCGTCATCACGATAAACGGCAAGCAAGTGTTCAGCGGCAAAGTGAAAGCAAGTCTGCAAAGCATGATAAACAGCTGCGCGGAATACTTCGACCCATGCCGCGTTTATCCCGCATACGTTGAGCTGGCATACTAAGGCAAGCCTCTATTTTCATTTCAGGTCATTATCAACCATGGCGCAGACACATGAGTCGGACCACACGTTCTCTGCCGTCTCCACCATGTCGATAATGGTGTATATGGGCAATATGATACCCATTATGCCAACAGGCATATTGATTCCGCTCATCAGTGAAAGCGTGAGAAAATAGCAGCCCATGGGCACTCCGGCGTTGCCTATTGCCGACACCACGGCTATTAGCAACCATGTGGCAAGAGTGATTGGCGTGAAAGCCACACCACCGTTTTGCATCACGAAGAGGGATGTCACGAGGATGAACGCCGCGCAGCCATTCATGTTGATCGTGGTACAGATTGGCAGTACAAAACGCGCCACGTGACGCTTCGCCCCCAACCGCTCCTCGGCACACTGCATGGTGACTGGCAGAGTGGCTGCCGAGCTCTTGGTGAAGAAGGCCATGAGCACGGCTGGCGACATGGCGCGAAACGCTTTCAACGGATTCACGCCACGGGCGAGAAGGAACAATGGCAACACTATGACAAACTGCAAGAGGTTGCCACCCAAGATGACAGCCGTATAGCGGCCGAGCGAGTCGACGACCATGCCGGCGGACACTTGAGCCGAGAGTTGCGCGGCATAGGCGGCTATGCCCAATGGCAACGCCCATATCAACGCGTGGATGAGCGTGAACAGCAGCTCCTGCAATCCGCCAAGGACATTCAGCACGGCTTGCTTGCCATCAGAGCTTGGCATCTTTGCCAAGGCTATGCCAACGGCGGCGGCGAGAATGAGAATGGACAGCACGTTGCCTTCAAGAAAAGGAGCCACTACATTGTTTGGCACCACTTTGAGTATGTGGTCATAATAACTTGTCTGACCAAGGTCGCCAGGCACCTCCTTCGCGCCGTTGGCCACCATGCCCACGGGCAGGTTCTCCGGATGAATCGTCAGAAACAAGACCATGCCCACCGCGGCTGCCGCGATGGTGGTGAGAAGCGTGTAGGTAATGGCGTGGCGAAATATGCGTCGAGTGTCGGCGCGACCTCCGAGCGAGGCGAGCGTGGTGGCCACGGCAAGCGCGATGGTCGGCACTGCAAGCAACTGGAAAAGGCGCGTGTAGACGGAAGCCACGAAATCGGCAGTATGGCTAACCCATGACACTCCCGTGAGGCCAAGGACCGCGCCTATCGCCAAGGCGCCAAGCCACGTGACTATTTGCTTAGAATTGAATTGCTTTGACATTGTGAGTTTTTATCGTTGAGTTTACTGTTTTTCCCCTTTACTAACTGTCAATAATCAGCATCATAGGGTCTCGCTTTTCTTCGGAAAGCGAGACCCTATGTTTTTTTAGTATCCTGGGTTCTGTGGCAAGATTCCAAGGTTCTCGCCTTTCAAGCCCTCAGGGATTGGTTGGCGATAGTGACGCCCCCTGACGTTGTTGTACTTTGCCACAAGGTGCTTGTGAACCTTTGCGAAGAACGATGACACCTTGCTGCCATCGCGTCCCGTGGCGCCCTCCGTGGCGTAGCTGTCATCGAAGTGCTCATAGTTTTTCACTTTCTTGACCGATGCCACGAGGTCTTTCCATCTCAGGCTGTTGAGCAGCGACTTCTGCTCGTAGGTGAACTCATAGTCCCACTCTCGCTTTATCTGGTCGAATGTCGGCGCGTCCACTTCCGCTATCCCCGCGCGACGGCGAAGCTCGTTGAATGGCGCGGCGGCCTCCTTGTTGCGTCCCAACTGCACGAGAGCCTCAGCCTTGGTGAGCAGCACCTCGGCATAGCGCAGTTCAATGCGGTCCACTGAGTTTTGGGTTATCTCAAGGTTTTCGGCATCCTCATACGACTGATCCACGCCCTTGCCGTTTATAGGCGTGTAAATGGGTGAATAGTAGGTATAAGTGAAACCGTCCTCCGGGTTCTTGATCTTGGTGAGATATGTCTTCGCCAGACGCTTGTCGCCTGGTTGCTCACGCTTCCAGTCATCGTAGAGGTTGATGTCTGCCACCTCCGTGTGAATCTCGTTGAAGGCGTGCCCGTTTTCCCCGTTCTGGAAAGGGAAAGTCCATGCGCAGTGGGTCTGGTGGTTGCCTTGCGCGTCGTTTTTGTCGCCATCGTGCTTAATGGTGAACAGGTGCTCGTTGGTGCCACGCTTGTTGCTCTCATAGTCGCGCCCGTAGAGCTTGGCGAAGTCGGGATCAAGTGCCAACTTGCCACTGTTTATCACCTTGTCGGCATATTTCACTGCCTGTTCCAGTCTCGATGGCGTGGTGGTGAACTCCGGGTCTTTCTGCTCATCGGCAATGGCCTGCACCTGTTCGTAGCTCAAGGGGTTGTCGCCCCACGCGAGGTAAGCGCGCGCCAAGAGAGCCTCAGCCGCCTGCTTGCTCGGCGTGACGGGATCGCCATTGTAGTCGAGAAGCAGCGATTCAGCGTCTGTAAGGTCGGAGACAATCTGGTCGTAAACGTTGTCTATTGGCAACCGCTCGGTCGCGCTGCCGCCTTCCTCGGTAAACACCGGCACCTCGCCCCACAACTGCACAAGGTAGAGGTAAGCCAATCCACGCAGGAACTTGGCCTTGCCAATGGCTGCCTTGTAGCCCGCATCGGTCAGGTTGCCGGCCTTGTAAGCCTCGTTGACAAGTTTGATGTTGTCGTTGTCGGTGCTTATGCCAAGAAACAAGTTGTTGAACACCTTGCGCTGATACCATGTGTCTGCGGTCTGCTCGAAGCGGCTGTTGAGTGGTCCGGCCTCAGACTCCTCGCCCTCAAAGGAAATCATCTTGTTGGAGTTGAGCTCGATGATAAACGTGAACGACGAACTGAGCGGTTGCCAGTTGGCATACACTCCGTTCACGGTCGACATGGCCGTGGCGTCGTTGGTTATGGGGTTGCTTATCGTGCCCCCTCCGCCGATGTCGGAAGGGTCGTCGCTGCTGGCGTTGCAGCCTGTCAATAGTGTCGCGGCCGTGATGGCCAATGATATGCCGATGGTGCCAAATATGTTCTTTGTCATAATGTTCAATGTTTTTGATGGTTGATGAATGGTGGATAAAATGTCAAAGGCTGATTTCCGCCCCAAACACTACGGTGCGCGCCGCTGGATAGGCGCCTGAGTCGGTGCCGGAAGCCACCTCGGGGTCATAGCCAGAATACGGAGTGATCGTGAAGAGGTTGGAAGCCGTGGCGAAGACCCTCACCTTGGCGTTGTCCTTCCTTGATATTGGCAAGGTGTAGCCTATGGTGACGTTGCGCAGTTTCAAGTAGGACGCGTCCTCCACATACCTGCTGTCTATATAGGATATGGTGCGCTCCTTGCTTGCCAAGGGATAGCGGTTGCTTGGGTTGGTCTCTGTCCAGCTGTTGAGCACCGTGCGCAAGAGGTTGTAGCTGTCACCTGTTTGCTCCAATCTGCGCCCAAGGGCATTGAAGAGCTTGTTGCCGTGGCTGCCGGCGAAAGAGACGCTGGCATCGAGGCCGCGCCACCTCAGCTGTGTGGAAAAGCCATAGGTGAAGTCGGGCTGAATGCTCCCGAGAGCCACACGGTCCTTGCCGTCGATACGCCCATTGTTGTCTTGGTCCACGAATTTCACGTCGCCTGGCTCAAGTTTCTTGCCGCTCACTGTGGGCAACTTGCTCAGGTCGTCGCCTGTCTGCACTATGCCGTCGAACCGCAATCCATAGAACGTGCCGAGAGCCTCTCCCTTGCGCAGGATGGTCTCATTGGACGAGCCAAGGATTATGTCGTTGGCGGTTCCCATGCTCGTGATGCGATTGCTGTTGTGGGCTATGTTGGCAGTCGCGGTCCAGAGCAAGTCGCGCTTGTGGAGGATTTGTCCGTCGATGGTGAGCTCCACGCCCTTGTTCACCACGTTGCCCACGTTCTGGAGCTGTGTGTTCACTCCTTGGTTGAAACCTATTGGCACGTCGAGCAGCAGGTCGCTGGTCTTCTTGTAGTAGGCGTCGGTCGTGATGGCGAGGCGGTTGTTGAAAAGCCCTATGTCGGCTCCCACGTTATAAGACGTGGTGGTCTCCCACCTCAAGTCCTTGTTGTAAATGTTGGTCTTGGTGTAGCTCGACTGGCCGTTGTATTGTGTGGCCTTGTAGTTGAGCGCGTACTCGTAATCGCCTATCTCCTGGTTTCCCACCTTGCCCCACGAGGCTCTTATCTTAAGGTTGGAGAGGTTTCTCACGTCGCGGAGGAAACTCTCACGGCTTGCGTTCCACGACAATCCCACCGAGGGGAAGTGGCCCCAGCGATGCGTCTTGGCGAAGCGCGACGAGTTGTCGGCACGGAAGGTCACGGTGGCGTTGTAGCGGTCGAGCAGAGTGTAGTTGACACGCGCGATGATGGAGTTGAGCGAAGCCTCCGAGAATCCCGACTGCGGGGGATAGACCTGCGAGCCATCGGCGAGGTTGTTTTGCTTCAAGGTCTCGTTGGTGAAGTGAGAGGTGAGCGATGAGTTGTAGTTCACCGTGCTGTTTTGGCGCGTGTAGCCCACGAGCGCGTCCACATCGTGTATGTTGCCGAAGGCATGGCTCCAGCCCAACGTGTATTCCTGCTGCCACACCTCGTTGCTTTTGTTGCCTATGCCGCC
>DAIOUH010000151.1:0-5878 GCA_036751585.1 Prevotella sp.
GGCATCCAGATCTTCCGTGTGGGCAAGCACAGCACCATAGCAGGTGAGAACGGCGTGCCTCTTGAGAAGGGCGAGACCAATAAGGACGGCAAGAACTATGAGACGCCGACCTTCCGCACCATACCTATGAACTATAGCCCATATCTGCGTAAGTTTGATAATGCGCGTTACTATTTTTCACCGTTCTCTGACACCATGCTCAAGTCGTACAAGCAGCTGCAGCAGAACCCTGGATGGAACGGATTCAGATACCAATAAAAAATTAAGACATTAAGAAAATGAAAGTCATAAGCAAAATACATAACTTCTCTGTCGGAATGTTGCTCGCACTCTCCGCGATGATGGTCACGAGCTGCCAGTCGGGCATTGAGCGCGATCCCGCGCCTGAGGAGAATTACACGGATGTCGACTTGTACACCACGCTTGTGTATTCACGCTACCTCTTCAAAGACTGCGTGTATGGCAAGAACTACGACAAGTACACGTCATACGTAGCTCAGACATCACTGGGCCCAAGCAGCGTGGAATGGACCAACAAGACTGGTGCTGACTACACTGTGAGCGTGAATGGCGAGAAGCAAACGGTAGCCAATGGCGAGACCGTCACCATACCCAACGGCACGAACAACATCAGCACACGCGATGACGCTGCCGCTCCTGATGGCAAAGTGTACGTTGTGACATTCTACCTGTTGCCAAAGGTGACATATTCCACAGCCAACAAGGGCTTCCTCTTCGACCTCAACAAATACACAGGCTCCGACAAGTTCACGCTCGTGAATGGCGATGAGAACGGTCGCGCGGAGAAGGTCACTGGAGATGTCAACCCCAAGCAGCTTGTCATCAGTCTTATCCCCGACAGTTACCAGGGCACTGACATGACGCTGACACCAGTCAATGGAGCGCCCGCGCTCGGTGTGCCAGGCGACTTCACACAGCCGCGCCAGTATCTGCTCAAGAACAATTACTATCGTCCGGATGGCGTGCCACAGGCACAGCGTCTCTATGAGGTGCAAGTGGTTATGCTGCCAGAGTAATTAAAAGTAAAGTATAGCGCGCCTTTGCGTGCTATACACTTACAAACATAGAAAAAAAGAAGAGCCAGTGAACGCGATGTTCACTGGCTCTTCTGCGTAAGATTGCCGTTTGGTAAACTATTGCCTATGTCATCACAGCCGTATGCTCTCTATGCGGAGCTCTATGACTCCGGCAGGTGCCTTGACCTTAACGGTGTCGCCAGGCTTGTGCCCTACGAGGGCTTGACCGATGGGCGACTTGATGGAAATCTTGCCATCGTGGATGTTGGCTTCGTGTGGGCTCACTATGGTGTAAGTAGCCTTGCGGTTGACGCGCAAGTTGGTTATCTCCACCGTGCACAGCAGCTGCACCGTGTCGGGCGAGAGCTGCCTGGTATCGAGCACCCTGGCGTTGGCAAGGATGTTTTGCTTGTATCTTATTTTGCCGAGCAACCGCCCGTGCGCCCTTCTTGCGGCGTGATACTCGAAGTTCTCGCTCAGGTCACCCTTGTCGCGAGCCTCCGAGAGCTCATCTTGAGCTTTGGGCAGCTCAACCTTTATGAGGTGTTGAAGTTCAGCCACGAGCTTGTCGTAGCATTCTTGTGACATGTATTCCATCGTTTGTTTTCTTTTGCGGATGCAAAATTAAGAAAAACATTCCAAGTGTAGACACGTCTCCCTGCTTTTTTCTTTTCCTTGCCTTTGGTTTTTACGACTGTTTCAAGGCGTTCAATATGGCAACGTCACTTTGAATATCTTGCTTTCGGTGTGCTCCTTCTTTATTATATCCACAAGTTGCTTCACTATGTCAGGATGCTCATCCGCCACGTCGTGGTCTTCGTGCAAGTCGGTCGCGAGGTTATAAAGTCGCGGCTTGCCCTTCACCACGACGAGCTTCCAATCGCCACGCCGCACGCCAATCTGGTCGGTCTCGTGAAACTCCCAGTAGAGGTGGTCGTGACGTTGCTGCCTCGCGGTGTCGCCGAGCAGAGTCGGGGCGATGGAGATGCCGTCGAAACCGTCGCCTGGCAGCGACCGGTTGGTGTAACGCTTGCGGAAGTTCTTTATTCCGGCAAGGTCGCAGAATGTTGGCATGATGTCGTAGAAGGCGAACTGCAAGTCGCTCACCGTACCAGCCTTGACATGGCCTGGCCACCACGCTATGAACGGAATGCGTATGCCGCCCTCATAGCATTGGCGTTTCAGTCCGCGCAACTTGCCGTCGCGCCCGAAAAACGTGGGGTCAGCTCCGCCCTCTTCGTGAGGTCCGTTGTCGGAAGTGAATATCACGAGAGTGTTCTTGTCAAGTCCCTTTTCCTTGAGCTTAGCCATGATTTCCCCCACGTATGTGTCGAGACGTGTTATCATTCCGGCAAACTGTGCGTGGGTATGCTCCACGGCATTGTAGCGAGAGCCTTCCTGTCCGCCCCAAGTCTTGTCCACGAAAAACTTTTTCTTGTATTTTTCGAGTATTTGGTCGTCGGGTTGAGCGAGTTCAGCGTGAGGCAAGGTATATGTGAGGAAACCGACAAAGGGGTGTCGCGAGTCTTGCTTGCCAATCCATTCCAACGCCTTGTCGTGGATTATCTTTGCGGAATATTGCGTGCGCTTGAAATAGTCTGGGCCAAACATTGGGTATTTTATGTTGTCTTTCAGCACCTCGCGCACCACGGCGGTGTCGCCAAGCGAGCGTGAGAAGCGGTTGAGGAAGTTGGGATAGTACAAATGTGCCTGAAACTGGCAGATATATCCATAGAACTCATCTATGCCGCGCTTGTCGGGCGTCGATGGTGAGCCCTCGTAGCCGCCAGCCCACTTGCCAAACAGCCCCGTGCGATAGCCTCGGTCCTTGAGCATCTCGGGCAGAATCTTGTGAGCCGGGTCGTATGGTTCCTGTCCCACAACGGCAAAGTCGATGTTGTCGCCATATTTCACCGTTTTGTCATACGACCAGTATTCCTTGTTGCCTCTCACGTGCGAGTGTCCCGAGTGTTGCCCCGTCATGAGCGCCGCGCGCGACGGCGCCGACACGGGCGAGCCGGCGTAAGCCTGGGTGAAGCGCATGCCCTCGTGTGCCAGGCGGTCAATGTTGGGAGTGGAGATGAACGGCTGGCCATAGCAGGCAAGGTCGCCATAGCCCATGTCATCGCACATGATAAACAATATGTTTGGGCGTGAGCCGTCGGCCTTAGATGCTTTTGCAGGCTTGGCTGAAAGCAACGTTGGCATGCAGAGGAACCCCGCGGAGGTCAAGAGAAGAATGTTATTCATCATACTTTTTTCTTGTTTCGTCTTGCGGTTCACAAGACATCTTTCTTAGGTCACGACAAAGTTATGCAAATATTGGTTTAATTCCAAGCCTTGCACGTTTTTATTTTAATGTTACATTCTTGTGAAATGTTGCCATGTATCTGTCCGTGTAATGGAAAAATGCATAACTTTGTGGAAAAATACACATGGCCATGACACATAGGTTCTCCATAGGCAAGAAGATATATTTGAGCGTCCTTTCGCTTTTCCTCATATTCGCCATCGCTTTCATAGTGTTCCAGCAGTATCGCGAGCGGCAATACAAGGTTGAGACGTTGACGTTGCGCCTCCAAGACTGCAACGACCAGCTTCACGACGCCCTCATGTTCAATCACGACAGCGACATGGGCGTTTTCCTTCGCCATTATCTTCGCAAGGGCTCTTTCCGCAATCTCAGGGTGACGGTAATCAGCAAGTCTGGCAAGGTGCTCTACGATTCAAGCACCGACTTCCGCACCATGGCAAACCACGCTCGGCGGCCTGAGGTGGAGGAGGCCTTGAAGACTGGTTTCGGCTCGTCGGTGGATCGCAACAGTAACACCCTTGGCGGTGATTATTTTTATTGCGCCACATACTATCGCGGTGAGGGCTATGTGGTCCGCTCTGCCCTCCCTTACGATGTCGACTTGGCCAAGAGTCTTCGTGCCGACTTCCATTACATTTGGTTTTCCATCATCGTGGTCATCCTTCTCACCATTGTGCTCTACCGGTTCATCAACCGCATTGGCGGCAACATAATCAAGCTCAACGAGTTTGCCACGCGTGCCAGTTCCCACGACTTCTCATTCGACAAAGACTGGAACGAGGTGCTTGGCGGTTTCTCAAACGATGAGCTTGGCGACACGGCAGAGCGCATAGTGAAGCTTTATCTTCGCCTCAAGAAGACGCAGCAGGAGCAGAACGTGCTCAAGCGACAGCTCACCCAAAACGTTGCCCACGAGTTGAAGACCCCAGTGGCGAGCATTCAAGGCTATTTGGAGACCATTCTCAGCCATCCGGATATAGACCCTAAGACGCGCGACAACTTCCTCGAAAGATGTCATGCCCAAAGCGAGCGCCTCGCGGCGTTGCTCAACGATATGTCCACGCTCAACCGACTCGATGATGGTGCCGAGATGATGGTGTTCGACGAAATTGACGTGGCGAAAATTATCCGCACGGTGGAATTGGAAAGCAAGTTCGCGCTTGAGCAGAAGGGCATGACCATGAAGTGTGACATGCCCGATGAGATGCTTATTCATGGCAACGGTGGGTTGATATACAGTATTTTCCGCAACCTCACCGACAATGCCATTGCTTATGCCGGAGCCAATACGCATATAGAGCTCAAGGCCGATTGTGGGCAGGGCTGTTGGCACTTCGTCTTCAGCGACAACGGCGTGGGTGTGCCAGAGGAGCACTTGAAGCGCCTCTTTGAGCGTTTCTATCGCGTGGACAAGGGTCGGAGCCGCAAGATGGGCGGCACAGGCCTCGGCCTTGCCATCGTGAAAAACGCCGTCCGCGTGCATGGTGGAAGCATCAGCGTGAGCAACAACCCTGATGGTGGTCTCCGCTTCGAGTTCACGCTTAAGGATTAAGAGGGGCAACGGTCAATTGTAATATTTATGTAACATTGATGTAAGGCGGCTGTAATATGTAGTAAGTAATTTTGCAGGCAGAATTATTAATTACAGTTATAGTTTTATGGAGACAATTTATTTATGTATTGTCATCTTTCTCCTCTGCCTTGCGGTCTTCGACCTTTTTGTTGGAGTGAGCAATGATGCGGTCAATTTCTTGCAGTCGGCGGTCGGCGCCCGTGTCGCCACCTTCCGCACCATTCTCATCATCGCATCGCTTGGCGTAGCCATTGGTGCCGTGATGTCGACAGGCATGATGGACGTGGCCCGGCATGGCATCATGGTGCCGTGCCATTACTCGTTTCATGAGGTGATAACCATCTTCCTTGCCGTCATGGTGACCGATGTCATAGTGCTCGACGTGTTCAACACCCTTGGTATGCCGACATCCACCACCGTCTCGCTTGTCTTCGAGCTTCTCGGTGGCACGGCGATGCTCGCCTTCCTGAAGGTGGTGGCCGACAACAGTCTCGACTATGGTTCCTTGCTCAACTCCGACCAGGCGTTGAAGGTCATTATCGCCATCTTCGTTTCCGTGGCAATATCCTTCGTCGTGGGCATGGTGGTGATGTGGATAAGTCGTGTGGTGTTCACCTTCAACTTTTCCAAGCACAGCCGCTATTCAATAGCCATTTTCGGTGGCGTGGCATTCACCGCTTTGGCATATTTCATCTTCCTAAAGGGAATTGGCAAGAGCCCTTACATACCCAAGAACGTTAGCGAGTATATCAGCGACAACACCAACATATTGCTGGTGTATACTTTCATAGGTGCCGCCATAGTGACGGAAATTCTACACCTTTGCAAGGTCAACATCTTCAAGATCACCGTGCTCTTGGGCACCTTCGCCCTGGCCATGGCTTTTGCCGGCAACGACCTCGTGAACTTCATCGGAGTGCCTCTTGCCGGACTTGACTCTTACACTGACTTCGC
>DAIOUH010000152.1:0-5820 GCA_036751585.1 Prevotella sp.
GTCTCCACGTTGTAGTTGATGTTGCCGGAGAAGAGCACGACCTGGTCGATGACATACTTGCCCGACTCTTTCAGCGTGTAGCAGAGGTTGTGCAGGGGGTTGGCGTCGTTGGTCTCTTGGCAAGAGATGACGATTTGGCCAGTGCCCTTGTGGCAGTTTGGCATCTTTGTGATGTCGCGCACCACATACACGAAGTCGCCCTTGTCGGCTGAGGCTTCCACGCCGCCCGCGCCTTTCACGGAGAGTGGTATGGCGTAGGTGCCGTCCTTTTCCAGCTCGCTTGCCGTCTTGTAGCCAACGCTCACAGGGGCAGATTTCAGGTCACCGGCCTCGATAGTGGCTTGCCCGCCAATGGTCACGAGACTTTCAGGCATGGCCTTGTAGTTAGTGCCGTGTGCGGCGTTGTAGCGTTCGAGAGCCGTGGCATCGTAGCTCACGGTGAAGGTTTGTGCCGTTGTCGGCGCGGAGTTGATGTTCACGAAGAAGTCGGTCGTGCCGCTGTTGTTGAATACTATGGAGTCGGCGTTGCTTTGTCCGTATTTGTCGGTGAGAAACACGAGCTGCTTTTCGGCAGGGGTGTAGGGCGTCTCGTCCACGTTGCCCAAGTTCACGTCCTCGGAGCACGAGGCCATGGCCGAAGCTGCTATCACGCCAAGGGCGAGAGTCTTGATATAGTTGATATTCATGTCGAATTTCAATTTATTATTGTTTTTAGTCTTTATGGTTTTATTTCTCGGGCAATGACACATTGTGGAATGACAGCGTGCTGTTGGCTATGGCATCGTTGCCGTGGCCTGTAGCATCTACCACCTTTCCAGTCATGGTGTTGTCGTCCATCTTCCAGTAGCCCACCAGTCCTTCCGTCTGTGGGTCAACAGTGTAGATGTTGTCTTGTATCTCCTGTTGCGTGCGCACCACGTTCCACACTCTTACCTCCGACATGTTGCCCTCGAACCAGCGGTTGTCGTCATACGACTTGCCGATGAGGAAGTCGCGGTCGCTGCCGTTGCCCTTGATGTTGATGTTGCCGAGGTTCTTCTTGCCCGAGCTTTGCACCTTGCCGTTGACGTAGATTACCCATTCGGTCGTGGCGGCGTTGTAGGTCATCGCCACGTGTTGCCAAGTCTTGGTTGCCAAGCCCTTGTCGGAGCTTGCCGCGGGGAAGTTGCCGCTCGATGTTGCCATCTGTATCTGGTTGTCGGGGAATCCGGCATCGCCAATGCGCATAAGGAACTTGCCTTCGATGCCCATCACGGTGGAGATGAGCTTGCCAAACTCGCGCGGGTAAATGAGTGCCTCGATGGTTATTTGGCTCATGTCGCTCACCACAGGTACCCAGTCGGCTGCCCACTTCACGGTGAGGTAGTTTTTCGACATGTCGGTGACGACATTGATGAGCGCGCCGGCGCGGAACACGAAATAATATTTGCTTGCCGAGGCGAGCAGCGAGATGTCTGACGTGTGCACCGACACAGGCAACACGTAAACGGAGTCGCGGCTCAGCGTGCCGAGATCCTTGAACAGGAACTTGGCATCATCGCTTTTCACGGAGCCTTTCTGTATCGTCACTTTGTCGTTTTCAGTCTCATAGCACTGCGTTGGCAACAACTTCGTGATGTTTGCGTCGGCATAATATGCCTTGACGTATGTGTCCACGAGCGAGGCATCCACGTCAATAGTGGCGTTGATGTCGCTCTCGGCAGGGCGTGCTAAGGTAATGTTCAGTGTCTTCTCCTGTGGGGCGGCGTTGCCCTTCACGATGGTCTCATTCACCATCGACTGGGCGTTGATATAGCCCTTGTTGGCGAAATTCTCCTCGTCATTGCTTTGGCAGGCTGTCATGGCGAGTGCCACCGCCAAGGCGGGTATGTATCTTAAAAACTTGTTCATCGTCTATTATTCTTTAACGTTAGGGTTCATTATTGAGATGGCCTCGCGTATGTGAGGGTACACAAACGCTGAGTTGTAATAGTCGTTTTGTATGTTCATGATGGCGAGACCGGCTGGATCATAGCCGTTGTGCTCTGTGGCGACGAAGCGTGCCGCGCCGAGGGAAGCATACACGTTGCCGCTCCACCATCCAGTGGCCTTGTCGCTGCTGTCCATGGATGTCGTCTCCACCACAGGCACCAGCTTGTTTGTGGGCACTCCGTCGCCCAAGGCCTTCTGCATGGTGTAATCAACGGCATTCGTTGAGGAAGCGTCCTGACATGGCACGAGGATATACTTGGTCAATTCGAAGATGCTTTGGTCGGTGTAGAACTGCGGCTTGCCTTGCAGCATAAGCTCCTTACCGGCGTGGCGCTCTGCCCAGTCTTTGGCAATGCCGAGGAACATGTTTTCCCAAGCCGAGTAAGTGACTTTCTCGTCTTCGGTCATCGTAATCTTCTCCTTGCCGCGGAATGTCATTATCACTCCATCGAGGCCGAAACGGTCGCAATAGGACATGCGCACGGTCACGGTGTCGGTCAGGTAAGTCTTGAAGTCGGTATACGTGCGGGCCTTCACTTCCTTGACCTTTGCGTCGTGGTCTTCCTGCGAAATCTTCTTGTCATCGAGCTGCTTGTCGAGATCCTCAATCTCCGCTTTCTTCATGGCTTCGAAAGCGGCATCCTCGGTGTCATACTGCGCCTTGATGTCATCGAAGCTCACATTGTATATTGTCTTGGTGCCTTTCTGTTCGCGAACTTCGCTGATTTCCTTTATCTCACGTTCGTTCACTGCCTCCGGGTTGGTGAGTACCACGTAGTCCACTGAGTCGGGCACGGCGTTGATGTGTTGAGCTTGCGTGAACGGCAACTTGTTGCTGTTGTCGAATCCCGCTATCATCACCTTGTGGTGACTCTGCTTGTAGGTCTTGAGGTTTGCCAAGTAAGCCTTGTAGAGCTCAGGGTTCTGCTGCTCAATGCCTGGCTGGTTTATGTCCACTGCCTCCACGTCGGTGTCGCAACTTGCGAGCGTCAGTGCCCCGAGAGCGCAGCAGGCGGAGAGCATGCCATGCTTTATTATATTGTTCATGATTGTCTCTTGATTTGTTGTTTTGTCTTGATAGTTATGCTTCGCTTTTATTTTGCCCACCACACGTCGGTGCCCATGTTGTCGGCACCTCCGAGCAATTGCAAGGCGTGCTGGTAGTGCTCGGCATTGTTGGTGCGCTCGTCTTGTGGGTAAGCCAGACGGCGCGCTCCGCGTTCGGTGCTCACCGTGCCACCAGAGTTGTTCACCACCACTGGCATGAGTCTCGGAAATCCAGTGCGGCGGTATTCTGCCCATGCCTCAAGGCCGAGAGGGAAGTTGGCGAGCCATTTCTGCGTGATGATTCGCTCCAAGTTGCCGGAGTTGTCGGCATCGTCCCAGGCTATGGTTATCTTCGATGTGGCTCCGCTGTATGAGTTGAGTCCAGCGGGGTCCTTGTAGCCCTCGGGCATGCTGGTGTTGTCGGCAATGTAGTTGTCGGCTCCGCTCACGCCCCATTGCTCAAACGACAGGCGTATGCCTTCCTCGTAGAAGCTCTTTGCTGTGCCGCCCATGTTCCATCCTCTCAATGCGCCCTCGGCGCGCAAGAAGGCTGTCTCGGCAGCGTTCATGATAATTATCTTTGAGTCTGTCTTCACGTTGTAATTACTGTATGCGTGGGCTATTGTGCCGTCGGGAATGTTGATGCCGGTACGCATGCCGCAGTAGCCCTTGCCGTCGAACGTGCACTCGGTGAACATCGCCGAGCGGCGTGGGTCCTTGTAACCGTTCATGTAGCTCGTGATGTCGGCGCTGACGCGTGAGTCGCCGCCGTTGTACTCATACATTATTATCTCAAAGGGGTTGGTGGAAACAAGCGTAAGCTCGGCGTTGTCATCGTTGCCGCTCATCACGCCCACCTCTTGGCTCACGGCTTCCTCCGCCTTCTGCTTGGCAAGGGTAGGGTTGACCTTGGATATGCGCATGGCGAGGCGCAGTTTCAGCGAGTTGGCGAATTTTATCCATTTCTCCACCTTACCACCATATATGCGGTCGGCGAGCGATGAAAAGTCGGCAGTGCGGTTAGCGGTCATCGTGGCGATGGCATCGTCGAGCTGCTGGAACATGAGGTTGTATACATCCTCTTGCGAGTCGAAATCGGCGGTTATCTCACCGTTGGCACCCACCTTTGAATAAGGTATCGGGCCATAAGCGTCAGTGACGCGCTGTATGGAGGCGACCTTCAAGACCGTCGCCACGGCGTTGGGCACAGGCTCATCGGTAGCCTTGGCCACTTCGCCAGAATAGATGAACACCTTGGGTATGATGTCCTTGTAGAGCACGCGGCTCCAGTTGTCTTCCGGGCAGTATTGCGCGAAGTTCTTGTTGTTGAATCCTGAGTTGGAGTCCACTATGTAGCCACCGTAGGAGCCACCGAGCAGACACTCGGTAAACTGGTTGGTGTTCACGTCCGTGGGTATGACCCAGCTCTCAAGGTTGAGCATGGCCGAGCGCATGGCGTAGGCGTCGCGCTGCATCTCGTCCTTTGTCACGCCGTAAGGGTTGCGGTTGAAGTCCTCGTAGCCGTCGGTGCAGCTTGCCGTGGCGAGACACAGGCTGGCGGCCATTGCGGATATTATGATATTGTTGTTGAGTTTCATAGTTGTTACTCTTCTCGATAATTAGAATTTGAGTTTAATGTTGAAGCCGAAGTTGCGTGTGCTCGGTATCATGAATTTGTCGATTCCCTGATAGTAGTTGCCTGTCGATGCCGTTGCCTCGGGGTCAAACGGCGCCTTGCAATAGAAGAAGAACAGGTTGCGGCCCACGAGCGACAGCGTGAGGTCGCCGATGCCGAAGAGTTGGCTCTTCTTGAAGGTGTAGCCTATGCTGGCCTCTTGCAGACGCACGTTGGTGGCACTATAGGTGTAGTATTGCCCTATGCCGTCGCTGCCGCCGATGGTCGAGTACCACACCTCGGGGTTCACCATGTCGTTGCCGTTGACGAGCACGTAGCCGCGGTCGCGAGCCTTTGCCGATTCCTCAGAGACGCCGTAGGAGTCGAGTGCCGCTTGTGTGGCTGAGTAGACTATGCCACCGAGTCGTGCCGATACCTGCACGCCGAGGCTCAGACCCTTCCACGAGAAATCGTTGCGCCACGACATGTTGCACTTCGGGAACACAGAGCCGAGCTTGATGTCGCCCACGTTGTTGTCCTTGTACACCTTGCCGTTCTGGTCTACGTATATCTTGCCGTTGTCGGTGCGCACGAGGTCGGCCATGGAGTAGAGGTCGCCAAGCGAGCCTCCTTCTTTCAGTATGAAGTGTGTGGTGCCAAGTCCGCCCACGTCGAGGCGGTCCTTGTTGATTATGGCACCGGTCTCGGGATGCACGTAGTTCTTCACCAGTTCGTTAATCTTGTTCTTGTTGTGCGACAGGGTGAAGCTGCTTGACCATCCGAAGTTGCCCCAATGATTGTCGTAGCCCACCGCCAGCTCTATGCCGTTGTTGGACACGTTACCGGTCTGTATGTACATCGCGCTGTAGCCCGATGACACTGAGATGTCGGGGTTGAACGTTTGGTTGAATGTCTTGGTCCAGTAGAGCGTGAGATCCATGTGGAAGTGCTTGAAGAGGCGAGTCTGCAAGCCAAATTCCCAAGAGTTGGTGGTCTCTGGCTTCAGGTCGTACATCGGGTATATGGTCTGTGTCTTCCACTGCTTAGAGTTGTTGTCCCACTCGTACACGGGGTTGGAGTACCAACGTGGGAATGGTATGCCCACCGAGGCGAATGAACCACGGAATTTCAGGTAGTCTATCTGCTTGGGCAACTTCAGCGTCTCCGAAGCCACCCACGACAGACCC
>DAIOUH010000153.1:0-5766 GCA_036751585.1 Prevotella sp.
AGCTGGCCGCCATGCGTCAACGACACGTGGTCGATGGAGCGCCGCTTGTCCATGATAAGCGTGAACTGACGGGAAGTGTCGGGAATGGCGGTCTTGTCGATGTCGATGCCGATGATGCGGTAAGTCGTGGTGGGCTTCTGCGACACCTTTTCCTTCATGAACCGCTCTGAGTACTGGCAGAAGTCGCCTGGGGTGTATTGCTTCTTCTCCACCTTGACGGTGAACCGCAAGCCGTTCTTCGGGAGCGTATAGTCTGTGCCCTCCACGCTCTGTGCCGAGGCGGAGAGCGTGACGAAAGATATGGCGGCCAACAAGCCGCAAAGTGCATGATTCTTCATATTATTTGTACGTATAAGCTTCATTCCAATCTCTTGAAAGCCTTTGGCAGATAATTGATGATGTCGCTCGCTATGAGGCTCTCCTTGCCGAGCTCCTTGGCGGCGAGATCCCCGGCAAGGCCATGGATGTACATACCGATGATGCAAGCGTCCACTTGGTCGTAGCCTCTGGCGAGGAGCGCGGTGATGATGCCCGTGAGCACGTCGCCGCTGCCCGCCGTCGCCATGCCGCTGTTGCCCGTGGGGTTGAACAAGACCGTGCCATCGGGCAGGCACAAGGCGGAATAATGGCCCTTGAGGATGATGTATCCATGGATGCGCGCCGCCATCTGACGTGCACGCATCAAGCGGTCGTAAGAGCTCGCGCTCGCGCTGCCCATGAGGCGGTCAAACTCCTTGGGGTGTGGCGTGAGGATGATGCCCTTTGGCAGTTGCTGAATCCAAGCCTGGTGGCTCGCCAAGATGTTAATGGCATCGGCATCGGCGACAACAGGGCACTTGGCGCGGCTTATCTGACCGATGAGCGCCACGGCGGTGCTCTCCGACAGTCCAAGTCCAGGGCCTATGCCGAGAGAGTCGAAATCGTCGCACGTCACGCTCTCGGAAAACTCGTAGTCGTCCTTGTCGAGCTGGAGCACTGCTTCCGGCACGCTGATTTGCATTATGTCGTAGTTGCGCGCCGGCGTGTGAACCGTGACCTTGCCCACTCCCGACCTGAGGCAAGCCTTGGTTGCGAGCACCGCGGCACCCGACATGCCGAAACTTCCAGCCACTATCAGCGAGTGGCCCATGCTGCCCTTGTTGGCGAAGTCGGAACGGGGGCGAAGAAGGGTAGCCACGTCGTTTTCCTCCAACAAGCGGCATTTCGCCTCGGTCTGCATGATATACTCGGGGCTGAGCCTGATGTCGATGACCTTAAGCCGCCCGATGAACTCCTGGCAGTCGGCAAGAAACATCGACAGCTTCTTTTGCTGCAAGGTGAGCGTGAGGTCGGCGCGTATGATGTTGGCGTGGACATTGTAGGTGTTGTCCTCGCACATCAATCCCGATGGCAAGTCGATGCTGACCACCTTGCACGGGCTCTGGTTGATATACTTGACCAGCGAGGCGAAACCGCCCATGAGGGTCTTGTTGAGACCCGACCCGAAGAGTCCGTCCACCACCACGGTGTCGGCGTTGAGCTCTGGCGGGTCGAAGCTGACCGAGATTTCGGTGAACTGCACCTTGCGTTGTTCCACGAGGCGGTCGCGATTCGTGGCGCAGTCGTCGGACAGCTTGTTGTGAATGTTAAACAGATATACCGACACCTTGTAGCCGGCATCGGCGAGCAGCCGTGCCACGGCGAGGGCATCGCCGCCATTGTTGCCAGGGCCGGCGAAGACGACCATGGGCGTGCTGTCGGCCCACTCTTCCATGATGGCGGCGGCGAGGGCCTTCGCGGCACGTTCCATGAGGTCGATGCCCTTCACGGGCTCGTGCTCTATCGTATACTTGTCAAGCTCATGTATCTGAGCAGCAGTAAATATCTTCATACCAGTGCAAAAGTACAAAAAGAATGGTGATTAAAGGAAAAGTATCACCTATTTTTCGTAATTTTGCAGTATTATTCAAAATTCAACGAATCAAACATCGCATTATGAGCATCATTAAAGTTAAGGACAAGACGTTCAAGACGTTTATCCCTGAGGATGAGATTCAACGGCGCGTGAAGGCCGTTGCTGAAAAAATCAACAAAGACCTCGACGGTCGGAACCCTCTGTTTTTAGCGGTTCTCAACGGCTCGTTCATGTTCGCCGCCGACCTAATGCGATACATCACCATCCCTTGCGAGATTTCCTTCGTGAAGCTCGCCTCTTACCAAGGCACCACGTCAACGGGAAAGGTAAAGGAAATCATCGGCATCAACGAGGAGTTGAAAGACCGCACCGTGGTCATCGTGGAGGACATCGTGGACACCGGCAAGACCATGAAGCGCATGCTTGAGAGCCTCGGCACGCGCAACCCCGAATCGCTCCACATCTGCACGCTCCTCGTGAAGCCAAACAAGCTGGAGGAGAACCTCAACATCGAGTATGTGGCCATGGAGATACCAAACGATTTCATCGTGGGCTACGGTCTCGACTACGACCAGCAAGGACGCAACCTCCGCGACATCTACACCGTCGTGGAAGACTGATTCGGAAGACGCTTGCCATCACAGCGACTACAACATTTTAACAATACAACACAAAAAATGAAGAACATTGTTATTTTCGGTGCCCCAGGTTCAGGCAAGGGCACGCAAAGCGAGAAGATGATTGAGAAATACGGCCTCGGCCACATCTCCACCGGAGACGTGCTGCGCGACCAAATCAAGCGTGGCACGGAGCTGGGCAAGACCGCAAAGGGATATATCGACAACGGCCAGCTCATCCCCGACGACCTCATGGTGAGCATCCTCGCCGACGTATACGACAGCTTCGGCAAGGATCACAAGGGCGTCATCTTCGACGGTTTCCCACGCACCATCCCACAAGCTCAGGCTCTGAAGGACATGCTCGCAAAGCGCGGACACAAGGTGGCTGCCATGATCGAGCTCGACGTGCCCGAGGACGAGCTCATGAAGCGCCTCATCAAGCGCGGCAAGGAGAGCGGACGTTCCGACGACAACGAGGAGACCATCAAGAAGCGTCTCACCGTGTACCACAACCAGACAGCTCCCCTCATCGAGTGGTATGAGAAAGAGGGCATCCATCACCACATCAACGGCCTTGGAGAACTCGACAGGATCTTCGGCGACATCTGCGCCGTCATTGACGCTTTAGCATAACCATGGAGTCCAACTTTGTAGACTACGTGCGCATCGTCTGCCGCTCGGGAAAGGGCGGCAGGGGGTCAGCGCACCTCAGACACGTGAAATACCAGCCCAACGGCGGTCCCGACGGGGGCGACGGTGGGCATGGCGGTAGCGTCATACTGCGCGGCAACCACAACTACTGGACTCTGCTGCACCTGAAATACCAGAAGCACGTCTTCGCCGAGCATGGTGGCAACGGCGGAGCCGACAAGTGCCACGGCACCGACGGCAAGGACGAGTATATCGACGTGCCATGCGGAACCGTGGTCTACAATGCTGAGACGGGAAAGTATGTGTGCGACATCACTCACGACGGCCAAGAGGTAGTGCTGCTGCAGGGCGGTCGCGGCGGGCTGGGCAACTTCCAGTTTCGCACCGCCACGCGCCAAGCGCCACGCTTCGCGCAGCCTGGTGAGCCGGCGCAAGAGATGACCGTCATCATGGAGCTCAAGCTCCTCGCCGACGTTGGCCTCGTGGGATTCCCCAACGCGGGCAAGTCGACGCTGCTGTCGGCACTGTCGAGCGCCAAGCCAAAGATAGCCAACTATCCCTTCACCACCCTTGAGCCTTCGCTCGGCATAGTGAGCTATCGCGACGGCAAGTCGTTTGTCATGGCAGACATCCCCGGAATCATCGAGGGAGCAAGCGAGGGCAAGGGACTCGGATTGAGGTTCTTGCGGCACATTGAGCGCAACTCGCTGCTGCTCTTCATGGTGCCAGGCGAAAGCGACGACATCAAGCACGACTACGAGGTGCTGCTCGGGGAGCTCAGCAAGTTCAACCCCGACATGCTGGAAAAGCATCGCGTGCTCGCCATCACGAAGAGCGACCTGCTCGACGACGAGTTGATAGAAATGCTGAAAGAGGAACTGCCCGACGACTTGCCGACGGTGTTCATATCGGCGGTGACGGGGCAAGGCCTCGACGAGCTCAAGGACACGTTGTGGAAGGAACTGAACAGCGAGAGCAACAAGTTGGCGGAGATTACCGCCGAAGACACGCTCGTGCACCGCGACAAGGACATGGGCTCATTCAAGCAGGAGATGCTCGACGAGGATGCCGATGACGACGACATTGAAGTGGTGGACGCGGAAGACGTTGACGATGAAGACATTTGATTATGACTTTTAAAGATGATAGAACCTGTTCTACATTTATATGATATTGGCGAAGCCTTGAGGTCGGAAACGACCGATGGCTTCGCCAAATTTGGTAATGACGCAATAGTGGCGTTCTCCACCACCCGACACGGAGGCGTGAGCAAAGGACGCTATGGCGAATTCAACATAAACCCTTATTGTGGCGACGACGCGGCGGCAATAGGCGACAACCGCGCCGCGCTGTGCGAGGAGTTGGGCATCGATGACAGCCTCCTCGTTTTGCCACACCAAGTCCACGGCACCAAGTGCCTCAACGTGGACACGCCCCTACTCCGTTGTGCCCCCGACGAGCGACAAAGGCAACTTGAGGGCTACGACGCACTCATGACAAACCTCAAGGGGGTGTGCATAGGCGTGTCGACAGCCGACTGCATACCCGTGCTCGTCTACGACCCGCAGAGGCACGTCACGGCGGCCATCCATGCCGGATGGCGAGGCACCGTGGCAAGGATAGTGGAGAAGACGCTCGTCGCGATGAAAGCGAGCTATGGCACGGAGGCAAGCGAAGCCATGGCCATCATCGGGCCTGGAATATCGCTAAGCAACTTTGAAGTGGGGCAAGAGGTCTACGACGCGTTTGCCGCCGCCGGCTTCGACATGGGCAAGATAGCGAGAAGATTTCCTTGCAAGGATGACCCGCGAAAAGAGAAATGGCACATCGACCTGCCTCTCTGCAACAAGCGGCAACTGACGCGCGCAGGCTTGAAAGAGCCAAACATCATTTGCTCCGGCATTTGCACCTACGACCATGCCGATGATTTCTTTTCCGCGCGACGCCTGGGCATCAGGTCCGGGCGGATATACACGGGCATCATGATAAAGCATTAAAAGAAATGAACAACATAAAGAACCTATCAACAATACTTATTCTCTCCATGTCGCTATTGGGCGCGAGTCCAAGCGTCTCGGCGCAGCACACGTTCTCGGCTGTGGAGCAGTCGTCGATAAGCGTGCCCACGCCTGGCTTGTTCGCGCGAAGCAACGCTTTCAACATCGACTTCAGCATTCTCAAGCCCGACGAGTATTCCTTTCCCCTGCCAGTGGGAAAGGCAGAGGTGAAAGGTGGTCAGGCATTGGAAATCACGACCAGCAAGGGCGACGCCGTGAAAGCCATGTTCAATGGATATGTGCGCCTGTCGAAGCGCACGGCGCAATATGGCAACACCATCGTCATCCGCCACGACAACGGTCTGGAGACCGTATACGCCTGCAACGCCCAAAATCTCGTGGGCGTGGGCACACGCGTCAAGGCAGGACAGACCATAGCCATAGCCGGAGGAGACAATGGCAAGACTTATTGCCTCTTCGCAATCATGGTGAACGGCGGCTGGATAAACCCCGAGACCGTGATAAACCCCAAGAATCACAAGTTGCGCAGTCAGGTGCTGCAATGCAGGAAGACTGGCAAAAACGTCTCCGTGACCGTGCTCAA
>DAIOUH010000154.1:0-5686 GCA_036751585.1 Prevotella sp.
CCATCTCGGAGCAAAACAACGACCTGCTGGTTTACCACATAAAGCAATTCATCAAGCGTCGTTGCGTCACTCCCGCTGGACAAAAAGTGCTTTACATCAGCATGAACACCTTGGGCGACATCCTGGGGCAAAACCGCCAACAAATATCCAGAGCCCTCAATAGCCTGACTCGTGAGGGACTTCTCATACGGTCACGCGGAAAAATCGTAATACCGCAATTACAGAATCTTTAGGCCGTCATTGCGACTTCTTGCCTAAGGCACCGTAAACGATTTTCGCTATCAGCGGCCGCGAAGTCTCCTCGGTAAGCCCATGGCCAAGCCTGCCATAGATAAACGGCACCTCAAGCCCTTTGATGCAATAATGGGTGATGTCGGCAACCATGTCCACGTTTTCAATGTCAAACTCACCGTCGGCCTTGCCTTCGGCATAAACCTTGCGAAACAGCTCCATCTCGTCCTCGTCGAAATTCTTGCGCACCTTCTCCACTGTCCAAATGTTACGGAAGAACTCTGCGCGGAGGTTTCCATTGCGCACCACTGTCTCCCTGATAGAAGTCAGGTGGGTGTAGATGAGCTCTATCACCTTGTCCTGTGGCGGTATGCGTTTGGCCGCAACGGCATCGAGTTTGTCGCTCAAGCGTTCAAGCTCCGACTCAATCACCGCATAATAGATGTCTTCCTTGCAGTTGAAATAAGTGTACAACGTGCGACGCCCCTTGCCCGATGCCAAGGCGATGTCGTTCATCGTGGTCCCATTAAGCCCCTTTTTGGCAAATAGTTGACGCGCCACGTCAACCAGCTTCTGTCGTGTCCTGGATATTGACATGATTATGTTCGTTTTACGTGTTTTCTTGATTATCAATTCAGCCAACCGAAGTCTTGCACACCGATAAGACGTGTGCAAGGTTGACGTGTGCAAAATTATTGTTTTTTGTCGACAACGGCAAACAATGACCAAACAAAAATCCACACATTTAAGTGCCGCCAGCTCATATTGTTTTATTTCTCATTCGCGAACAATGTTTTTTGCGATATTTTAAGTAATTTTGAAGCCGGAAACAATATTTACGACAAAAGAGACTTGTGGGCAGGAACACTGACATAACCGACATCAGCCGACTTGTGGAATGGGACGAGACCTCGTTTCATTGGCTCTATCGTGAGTATTACAAGTCGCTCGTGGCTTACGGAATACGCTTCGTCGACAATACGCAATGCGCTGAAGACATTGTTGAGGAACTTTTTGTTCACATATATGACACTCGCCTGACCTTCGCGTCTTTCCATGCCCTGCGCAACTACCTTTATAGCAGCGTGTATCATCGTTGCATCGACATCATGCGCCATGGCAAGGCCGTCGACCTTTTCGTCCAAGAAGCAACCTCGCATGGTGAGGCCATGATTGAAGATGACGAAACGTCAAGTTTCCGTGAAGAGTTTTACCGCCGCCTTTTCAAGTCCATTGATTCCATGCCCTCACGCCAGCGCGCCGTTTTCGTGGCAGCAATGGAGGGGAAAAGCAACAAAGAGATAGCCGAAGAGCTTGGCATAAGCATAGACACCGTGAAGACACAGAAGAAGCGTGGCATGAAGACACTGCGCGAAGAGATGAAAGGTGGCAAGTTCACCAACGCCTTAAACGCGATGCTGCTTTTTTACTTTATGGCATCCAACTGACTCTAATGTCAAACCGATATTTACGGTTTGGCATTTTTTTTATTTTTTTGTCACCCCCTTGTCGTTTATAATCGTTATTAGTTTAGAACATAAAGATAAATGGACAAGAAAAACGACAATCTGAAAGACTTACGTTCAGAAGCGCCAAAGCTTTTCGACCGTTTGTTACACGAGCACGACGCTGCCTCACGCTATGACGTTTATAGCAAGATAGACGACGCTGCCGCATGGCGGCGTTTCAGCCAAAGGCTCTTCGACGGAGAATCCAAGAAAGGGCACCACGAGCCCACAAGGCTGGCCTCACGCCTGAGAATGTGGAGATACCCCATAGCAGCCGCGATAGCTTGCGCGTTGGTCGTAGCCGCCACGCTCATGCTTGACCGTCAGTTTAAGGAAGAGCCCACGCAAATGGCACAAGAGCTAAAGTCCGCCGCGCCATTCAACGGCAACAACGCAATATCCTCCTCATGCAAGCAAACCCGTGGCAATACCAATGTCGCGCAACCAGTTGCATTGCCGTCAGCTCCCATGCCAGAGGCTTTTTTCAAGAGCGAAGCACCTGTAGAGATTTTGTCGAGCACGTCAAGCGACCGCACCCTGCATCTTTCCGATGGCACCACCGTGTGGCTAAACAATGGCGCAAAGCTGAAATACCCGGCATCGTTCGAGGCAGACAACCGGACAGTGTATCTTGAAGGCGAGGCCTATTTTGAAGTACGCCATGAGGCAGGCCGCCCATTCTATGTCCGAACAGACAACGGCATCGTGAAAGAATATGGCACGAGTTTCAACGTCAACGCCTCAAGCCGCAGCACGACTGTCATTCTTGTGGAAGGCAGCGTGAGCGTATTGGTCGATGGATGCGCCGAAAAGTTCATCTCGCCAGGAGAACAAGCCATAGCCAGACAGGGATCGATATCCGTTGTCACGCACGACTTCACCAATGACATAGCCTGGAAGACAGGAATATACAAAATGAATAATATAACCATTGGAGAGTTTGCCAACTATTTGGCCGAATGGTATGGTTGCCGCGTAGTATTCCACTCGGACGAGACAAGGGAGGCGAGGTTCAACGGCATAGTGAACCGGAACAAGTCGCTCTCTACCATTCTCACAGCCGTCTCCTACGCCACGGGCATAAGGATAAGAATAACCGAAGACTGCATAATATTCGAATAACACATTATTATAATCACATTGTTTTAAACTTAAAAGAGAGATTATGAGAGATTATTTCAACTTTAGGCACGCGGTGGCGTTGCTGACAGTGGCCCTTGCCATGAGTTTGCTGCCAACGCCCGCAAGCGCCCAATCATGGAACAAGAGAATCTCCATCCACCTGAAGTCAGTGGACATCAGTGAATTTTTCAATGTCATCAACAAGGAGAGCGGGCTGGAGTTCATTTCTTCTTACGCCGAAACCAAGCATCAGCCAAGGGTGAGCGTCGACGAGAACAACACGCCTGTCGCCATGATTCTCGACAAGGTGCTTAGGCCATTGGGGTACTCCTACCAAGTGAAAGACGGCGTGCTTTCCGTACACGGACGCAAGCCAGCACCCAACATGCGATTATTCAGCGGCACTCTCAGAGACGTGGAGGGCAATCCCCTGCCTGGCGCTCATATCCACGTTGTGGGAACCAAACTATACACCATAGCTGACATAGACGGCAATTTTGCCATCGACATCCCAACGGTGGAGACGCGGATAGAATACAGTTTCGTGGGCATGCGCAAAAAGGCCAGTGTCATCAAGGCTGGAGGTGGCGACGAATATCGCGACGTAGAACTAAAATACGACACCGACATCGACGAGGTGGTGGTGACAGGCTACCAAGACTTCGACAAAACCCGCATGGCTGGCTCCGTGGGGCAAATATCCGCAAAAGACCTCACGCTCAACGGTTTCAACAGCGTGGAGCAAGCCCTTCAGGGCAAGCTCGCCGGCGTGGCCGTAACCAACACCTCGGGCATGGTGGGCCGCACTGCCAAGACCCGTGTGCGCGGCACGTCAACCATGTTTGGCTCGCAGGAGCCGATATGGGTCGTCGATGGCGTGATACAGGAAGACCCACTGCCATTCAGCACACAAACCCTCAACGCGCAAGGCGGCATCACGGAGAGCAACTTCGACTACATACGCAATTTCGTGGGCAACTCCATATCATGGCTCAACCCAATGGACATTGACCGCATCACCGTTCTGAAAGACGCCTCTGCCACTGCCATTTATGGCACAAAGGCCGCAAACGGAGTCATCGTGATCAACACCAAGCGAGGCAAGGTCGGCTCTCTGGCCGTCTCTTATTCCGGTGGCTTGCAGATAGGCCAACGCCTGAGCCATAAAGCCGAAGAGATGATGAACTCCAAGGAGCGCGTGGCCGTGAGCCGAGAGATATTCAAGCGCGGCTTGTCGGCGAATTGGTCGAACAACAACATTGGCTACGCCGGAGCACTTCAAGATTATCTTTTCGGCAGGATAACGTCAACGGAGTTTGAATCACAAGTGGCCAAACTGGAGACCAACAACACCGACTGGTTCAAGTTGCTTTTCCGCAATCCCGTGAGCCAAAACCACAGCGTGTCGCTCTCTGGCGGCTCGGAGATGGCGAGGTTCTATGCCTCGCTGTCTTACAACAACACAAACGGCACAGCCATTGGCAATGATCAAAACAGCTACTCCGCACACGTGGGCCTCAACATGGACTTCTCCAAAAAGTTCAGGGTGAGCGTGGACGTCAGTGGCAACAGGTCGCAGACCAACGGCTTCTACAAGTTTGACGCATACACCTACGCCCACAACGTGAACAGGGTAATACCTGCCTACAACGAGGACGGTTCGCTTTTCTACTACCAAAACCGAAGCCTAAAGACAGGCAGCAGCAGTGGCGGTTACCTCTACAATGCCATAAACGAGCGTGACAACACGGGCAACCAAAACGTGAACCTCTCGTTCAATTCCTCAGTCAACGCCTACTACGACATCAGCAAGGACTTCCAGTTCAACACCCTCTTCTCTGTCAACGCCTCTTCTGTAAAAGGCGAGAGCTGGGCCACGGAAAGGAGCAACTACATAGCCGACAAGCGCGGATACGACTATGGCGAATTCCTGCCAACAGACAGCAAGTATAAACAATCCGGCCTGCCAGTGGGAGGCGAGCTAAACACGTCTAACACCAACCAACTGACGTGGAGCTGGCGCAACTCCTTGCAATTCAACCACGTTTACAACAAGATTCACGCCGTGACGGCCATGCTCGGCATGGAGATGAGCTCGATACGATACAAGGGATACAGCGACACGCGCTACGGATACCTTCCAGAGAGAGGAAAGAGCTTCGCGCAATTGCCGGCCACCGTGACAAACCCATATAGCAACTCCGCCCAGGCCAACCCCCTCTACGAAAACTACGCCGGCCCAACCATCACCGACACCAAGACCAACAACATGGGCCTGTATCTAACCCTCAACTATGCCTACGACAACCGCTACGTGGCAAACCTCAGTGTTCGAGGTGACGCGAGCAACCGCTTCGGACAATACCACAACGAGAAGTTCAACCCCGTGTGGGCCGGCGGACTGCGCTGGAACGTGGACCGCGAGAAGTGGTTTCACGAGCAGGACATAGTGTCCGACCTGTCTGTCCGTGCGTCATGGGGCTACCAACGCAACATGGCGAGCAACTTCAGCCCAAGCCTTATCGTGAAGATTCCTACGGGTGCAAGCTCTAACATCACAGACTTGCGCACGGGCGATTACCTTCTCACCATATCCAACCTGCCCTACAATGACCTGCGCTGGGAAAAGACTTTCTCGCAAAACTACGGTGTCGACTTCGGACTGTTTGACAGCAAGGTACGCCTAAGCTTTGAATACTACCAGAAGAAGGCCACAGACCTCATATCATCGCTCAACATACCATACGAGTATGGCGTCGAGACCATGCCCGTGAATGGAGGAAGCATGAAAAACTCAGGATATGAGCTTACCGTGGGCTTCACCC
>DAIOUH010000155.1:0-5590 GCA_036751585.1 Prevotella sp.
GAAGCGGCGTCGGCAGCATAGAGCGCCACGCGCGACTTGAAAGCCTCAGCCACGTTCTTGTTGACCATGCCCACGTCTGGAGTGCCGCTCATCTGGTCGAAATACTCCATCGACTTGTCAAGGTCGGCCAGGATGTTGTCGAACAGGGTCTCACGCTTCGCGCGCTCAAGATAGGTATTCTCGCTGAGCGAGAGAGCGTGGTCTACGTAAGGCACCGTGCCCCAGAACTTCTCCATGTCGAAATAGACCCATGCGCGGAAGAAGTAGCACTCTGCGAGCAACTGGTTCTTCAGGCCTGTCTCAAGGGCATTGCTGCTGGCGATCTTCTCCATGCCCACATGTATCTGGTACAGGTTCTGGTACGCGCCCGACCAAGGGCCGGTGCCACCGGTTGACTCGTCATATTGACGGTTGTTGTACGACAACTGGCGGTATGTATCCCAGTCGGTCTCACAGTTGCCTTGGCAGTTGTCCGACCACTGCTCCGACGTGAAGTTGTCGCCCGATCCCGTGGCGTCGATAAAATAGAAATTGTTGACATACGAGCGCGCCAGCTGCGGATTCAGCCAGAAACGGCTCTCGTCAACCTTCGTCGTAGGCTCCACGCCCAGAGGGTCACAGGATGTCATCGCAGTGCCGAGCACCGCGGCGAACACCCCTGCCCACATATATTTTTTCATATTGAATTTGCTTTTCATTGCCGTTTGCTGTTAGAGAGTTAATACAACATTGAATGTGTATGTGCGCTGTGTCGGGTAGCTACCGAGCGTACCGCCCGCGCCATAAATGTTGTGATAGGTCGTGATGAACTCTGGATCCTGCAGGTTCTTGTACGGGTAGTTGCTCTTTGTCCATGTGAAGGCGTTGGTCACGACGAAGCTCAGGTCAAGGCCCTTGATGTAGTCAACATTCTTCAGCACGTAGCGCTTCATGTCGTAGCGCAAGCTGATGTTCTTCAACTTGAGGTATGAAGAATCAAACTGCCACATGTCAAGATACCCGTAACCCCACGCGTGGCTTGAGTTGGACGGCAATGGGATAGCGGCATTGGCATTGCCGTTGCTCGGCAGGTATGCGTTGCCGAAACCATACTGGCCATAGTTCCACATATAGTCTTGCTGCGAGCGGAACGGCGATGTCATCGTGCCGGTCACGTCGGTCGCGCCCTGGAAGAACACCTCAAGCTCGAAGCCCTTGTAAGAGCCGCCGAGAGTGAAGCCATACTGCGTGAGAGGCACGCTACCCGGAGAGTTTGTCATGTAATAGTCGTCGGCATAACCGTCGCCGTTGAGGTCCACGAGCTTCACCGTACCTGGAGCGAAAGCGTTTCTGTAGTTAATCATGGAGTTGTAAATCTCTTCAAACGACTTGTAGAGGCCATCGGTCTTGAAGCCCAGGCCATACGTGGCACCGGCAAACTCATAGCGTGTGCCCGCCGTGTCAAACGACTTCGAGTACCAGTCGGTGCTCTTGTCGGTGTGCTTGGTGGTTATCTGGTCCCAGTGAGAGTAAGTGACTCCAAGTTTGTACCCGAATTCGCCGATGGTGTCCTGCCAGTTGAGCGAGACCTCAACGCCGCCCTTCTTGTTGGTAACATAAGGGGCGTTGATTTGCGGGATGTTTGGCATTCCGAGGATGTCGGTACGGATCATGTCGGTGGTCATGTCCATGATGTCACCCTTGTTGAGATAGAGGTATGTATCGACAGAACCATTCAAGCGGCCCTTGAACATGCTGAAGTCGACACCGGCGCCCATCTGCTTGGAGCTTGACCACTGCAGGTCGTTGGCCACGTTGCTGATGTACCAGCCCACGTTTGACGTCATGCCGCTGCCGAAGAGCACACGGTTGCTGTTTTGCGTGTATTGCGTAAGATAGTCGAATGGGTTGCCGACCTCGTTGCCCACGAGACCGAAGCCGCCACGCAGCTTAAACTCATTGACGATGGAGCGAGGCACGAACTTCTTGAACCATGACTCTTCGGCCATGTTCCATCCAAGGGAGAACGCGTGGAACAGTCCCCAACGCTTGCCAGGGCTGTAGCTCAGCGAGCCGTTGTAGTTCATAGAGTACTGGAACATGTACTTGTTGGCGTAGTCGTAAGTCAAACGGCCAATCCATGACGCTGAGCCCCAGTCGCTTGCCGAACCGCCGCTCGAAACCATCGTTGCGCCAATGTCCTCCTGCGGGGCGAGAGTGGTGGCGAAGCCCTTCTTGGTCTGGCTGCTCCAGTTCTCATGGCGAATCTGGCTCTGGTAGTTGGCCATGACAGAGAACGTGTGCTTGCCGATGGTCTTCGAGTAGTCGAGCTGGAAGATGCCTGTCGTCAGCTTGTAGTCGTACCAATACTGGTAGAGCTGTGCGTTCTCTGGATTATATGTGGAGAATGTGGTGGAATAAGGGTTGTCGTAAACGTTCTCCTGGTCGTAGGTGAACTTCTTGTTCATGTTGTGCGTCGTGGTGTAGTTGACGCTGGCCGTGGCCGAGAGACCCTTCACCCAAGGCAAGTTCCACTTCAAGGCGGCGTTCATCTGGAAACGCTTGGTGTCGGTGTTGTTGAAGCCGTTGTTCAGCAGAGACTCAGCTGAACCGTTGCGAGCGTTGCCCGTGGTCCACTGTGCGGGACGGTCTGGCATGTTTCTGCCATACATGACCGTGTTGAACACGTTTTCGCCGTTGCCAGGCTTCTTCTGGTCACTGATGTTGCCGTTGATGTTGAACGTGAACTTCAGGCTCTTGTCCTTCAAGAGGTAGGCGTCGGTGTTGAGCACGACGTTATACTGCTTGTAGTTGAACGTCTTGCTCAGACCTTCCTGATCCATGTAGCCCACGGAAGAATAATACTTGATGCGGTCGCTACCACCACGCAGGCTCACGTTGGTCTGGTACATGGGTTGCGTGTGGTTGAACATTGTCCATGGATCGTAGGTCTGGTAGTAGTTCTCAATGTCGGCACCTTGTGTCTTGTAGGGATCGAAAAGCTCATTGATATAGTCCAACGACCAGTTGACACCATACTCGTCGTTCACCATCTTGTGAATGTCCTCACGGCTGTAGCCCTTCTGGTTGAGGTAGCCCATGTAATACTTGGCCAACTCGGTGTTGCTGTATCTTGGGGCCTCCTCGTAGTTGGCGAAGTAAAGCTCGTTGATGGTCTTGGCATAGTCGTAAGAGTTCATGACGTGCGGACGGTATGCCGGTGTCATGATGGTGAGCTTCTGGTTGAACGTTATCTCAGGAGCTCCGTCAGTACCACGCTTTGTCTGGATGACGACCACACCGTTGGCGGCACGCGGACCGTAAACGGCAGTAGCGGCGGCATCCTTCAAGATAGACATGTTGGCGATGTCGTCAGGACGCAAGCGGCTGAAGAAGTCCTCACCCTGGCTCTTGTCGAGCACCACGTCGTCGATAACGTATAGCACGTCGCTACCGCCACGCACCCAAATCTTGGTCTTCTCACCTGGCGCGCCGGAGCTCTGCTGTGTGAACACACCAGCCACACGGCCACCGAGTCCCTCGGCCATTGTCGTGAGAGGGAGCTTTTGCAGCGTACCCATGTTTACGACAGACGCCGAGGCTGTCATTGTCTTGGCTTTCTGCACGCCGCCGTAACCTGTCACCACGACCTCGCCGATGGTCTGGGAGTCGTCGGCCAGCGCCACTTTCACAGGAGCGCCGCTCCATACTATTGTCTGTGTGACCATGCCGATGCTCGAAACCTCGAGCGTGGCACCCTTCTTCACGCCTTTGAGCGTGAAGTTGCCGTTGATGTCGGTCGCAATGGCAGTCTGTGTCCCTTTGACGCGAACCACGGCGCCAATCACAGGCTCACCCGTAGCGTCGACAACAGTACCATTGCAGACGCCATCCTGCTGCTGCATTGCCACGGCATTATAAGCGTGAACCTGGGAAAAGTTACCTCCCCCGACTAACGCCGTGAAGGTAGCTCCCATAGCAACAAGCAGACTTAATGACTTGCTTGATTTTTGCATTGTAAATGGTTTATGAACTAAAAAAAAAATAAAAACTCTCCTTAATTATAGGTGCTAATATACACTGTCTATCCTGGTTTAGCGAGCGCAAAGGTAATAAGATTTTTTAGTGTTTGTTACTGTTTTGTCAAATATTTTAGAAATTAGCTACACTTCCGCATTAAAAACGCATAAATACACGGTGACGAGTATGCTTGCGAAATACCAAGTGTTAAGTACAAGGAATTACTAATCCTTCAAACATCCAATTGGCACAACATAAACCCCATCCTTACGACGATAGGCGAAGTCGCCCGTACCTGTAAGCACCATCATAAAAGATGGCTCATTCATTTTGTCCGTATTTATCTTTCCTGCCAAGGTGAGCAGATTCTCCGCGCCTTCATTGACAAGTTTATCACCACCTAACTTCACTTCCACAAGCCCATACTTGCCATTTCGTAGATGCACAACAGCATCACATTCCAAGCCACTCTTGTCACGGAAATGATATACTCCTCCATCCAAAGCATCTGCAAAAACACGTAAATCTCGAACACAAAGGGTTTCAAAGAAAAGCCCCATTGTTTTGAGGTCAGCTATAAGGTCTTTAGGACCAAGTCCCAATACAGCCGTGCCAATGGAAGGGTCTATGAAATAGCGAGTATTTGCCGTACGAATAGCAGTCTTGGAACGGAGGTTCGGATTCCACGCCTCAGAATCTTCTATGACGAAGATTTTGCGCAAAGCCTCCAAATAACTTCCTGCGGTCTTTGCGCTTATTTCGTTTTCATCATTGGTCATCATGTCTGCAACTATGGTACCTATCGTGGCTTGCGCACCTTGATTGCGCGCATACGAACGCAACAACAATCGAGCTGTCGTGGAATTACGATTCACCCCGTCCACTCGTGAAATATCTTTCTTGATAACAGCATCCACATAATCAAATGCTTGTGCCAAAGCTGCTTCTCCCTGCAATCCACAAGCAAAAGGCCATCCTCCACGACATATCAAGTAAGCCAGATCTTCTATTTTCAACTTATTTACAGCCACTATCTTTTCTGGGGTTTCAAACAAATGTGCCAGACTTACCTTTCCATTAGACTCCCCAGACTCATACAAACTCATCGGGCGCATTGTCAACCAACTAAAACGCCCTGTCCCAGAATGATGCATATCTTTCTCCTCGGCAGGTACAGCAGAACCTGTCAATATGAACTGTCCGACATCATGCCGATGATCTACTTCGAATCTGACAGAATCCCAAAGTTTTGGTGCCAATTGCCACTCGTCAACAAGACGGGGTGTCTCACCTTCCAGCAAAACTGACGGATCTATCTCTGCCATTTGCAAATTGGTCTCCAAAGAGGCTGGATTGTCCATATACAAGATACTATTTGCCTGTTGCTCGGCTGTAGTTGTCTTGCCACACCACTTCGGTCCCTCTATTAGTACAGCCCCCTTGCTTGCCAACTTTTTCGATAGCATTTGGTCTGCTATTCTATGCTTGTATTCCATGTCATTCTAATCTTTGATTTTCAGGTGCAAAGATACAAATTATTTTTTTCGTTTCCTCAGTTGGCTTGTTTTTGTTTCCTCGATTGGCTAAATTT
>DAIOUH010000156.1:0-5523 GCA_036751585.1 Prevotella sp.
CCTGTTCCGGTACCGCCTGTGCTCCCACCAGAGGAACTACCGCCTCCTCCTAAGTCTTGTTCTACGCCATGCAAGTTTTTAAGGAGGTAAATCTTGACGGGAAATGAAGTTTGCAAGACTTCAGGTGTGAAATATGGGAAGACGTGATCTTTGAAGAAATCGACATAGTATTGTACTTCGTCGTCTGGTACGTCATCTCCATAGTAGAGAAGTCCAGTACCAACACTTGTCCACTTGCGGTTGAGGTCGGCAGGGGTAATGCCTTTATAGAGAAGATATACGCCATATTTATCGTGTATCTCCTTGATTTCCTCATCCCAAGGGTTGTTGCCTTGTGGGAATGTCATGCGAAGTACCGAGTAATTGCCAGAAGGAACTATCGGATCCTCGGATGGAGCGCAAGCCGAAAACGCGAGTAGGCTTGCCGCGGCTATATAAAACAATGACTTTTTCATTCTTCTTCGTCTTTATCAGGGTTCTCGTTTGGATTATCAGGAGTGTAGTTGTTTGTCTCTCCAATACGTTTCGACGCCAGTGGGTTTTGTTCAAGGTTGATATTCTTCTCCTTGGCAACGTCTGGTATAGGCACGGTGTATTGTGGGTCTTTAGCTTTCAGGGTGTAGGTGGTGATAGTGCCCTTGCTGTCGTACCACACGTGCTTGATTTCTGGCATGCCCCAACGACGCAGGTCATACCATCGATGGCTCTCGAAGCAAAGTTCGCGGCGACGCTCGTTGTGGATATATTCCACCAATTTGTCAGCATCGTCGATGTCTTCAGCCTTGGGCACATAGTTCTCGGCGAATCTCTTGCTGCGGAGAGTTGTCAATGTCTGTATGGCCTCTTGGCGAGCTTGCGTGTCACCTGTCTGCTTGGCTATCATGGCTTTGGCTTCCATGTAGTTGAGGTATGCTTCTGCCAGACGAATGCTGCGGCCAAAGATGCCTGTGCCACCAGACGGACGGTAAGCCTCGTTGACATTCAACTTGCCTATAGCCAAAGGTAACAAACGTCCGTTGAACTCCTTTCTTACGATGTAACGTTCTTTGCGTAGGTCATCATCTTCGAATGTTTTGAGAAGGTCATCAGAGGCACGGAAATATGGCAAGCGAGGCTCGCCAGATGAGCTCTCAGTGGTATAATCCTCTACCCATCCAGCCCAGTCGCTTACATTGCCGTATGGGAAGATAACCTCGCTCGATGTGGCGTATGAATGATAGTTGGTGTATACACGTGAGGTTTGGCCCGACTCCGTTTTCTCGGTAGGAATTGTGTTAAGGTCAAGCAGCTTGAACCTTGAGTCGTCCATCACCTTCTTGGCATACTTGGCAGCTTCCTCCCAGTTTTCCATATAGAGATATGTGCGAGACAGGAGCAGCTCTACCATGGGAAGGCTGGTGCGATAGTTTTGCTTCCATTGCTTGGCTTCGGGAAGTAGATTGTAAAGGCGCTCCGCTTCCAAAAGATCCTTCACTATTTGGTCATACACTTCTTTCACAGTGTTGCGAGCCAATGGCTGTTCCTCCACGCCACTCTTCAACTTCAATGGTACGCCCAAGGCTTCTGGATTCTCATTGTATGGTTGTCCAAAGATGTTGACAAGGCTGAGGTAATAGAAACCACGCAAGGCGTATGCTTGTGCCAGGACATTGTGAATTTCGTCTTCCGTGCCCGACACGGTGCCGATATAATCTATTACGGCGTTCACGCCTTTTAGCTCCCTATAATAGGTGTAATACATATCGGTAGAAGTCTCGCCTGCCTCCTTCATCATGTTGAACATGTCTGGCTGCCAAGTGTAAGAGGCGAGGAAAAGGTTCTCGTCGAAATTAGGCTCCGGCTCCTGATATTGCGTGGCGGTCAGGTCATCGTCCATTAAAGAGAGAAAATAGTTGAAACCTCCGATGTCGTTGCGAGGATAAGCTTCTCCTAACAGAATCTCGTCGAGCGATTTGATCTCCTTTGGTACGTATTCGCTTGTGGATTTTGGCTCAAGGAAGTCGCCGCAACTGGTAAGTGATACGGCAATGCTCAAAAGAGCCAATGTATATAGTTTTATCTTTTTCATTGTTGTAGCGTATGTTTAGAATGAGACACTTAGACCCATTGAGTAAATCTTTGGTTGCTTGCTGCTGCCCGTTTCCGGGTCGAAGCCATTCCACTTCTTGCTGGCTATCACGAACAGATTGTTGGTGTTGGCACTAATAGAGATGTTTGAGGCACGAATCAATCGGCAGACACTCTTTGGCAAATGATAGGATATGGAGATTTGCGAGCAACGCAAGAAAGAGCCGCTCACGAGGCGTGCCGTGGACTGTGCCCACATATCGTAGCGGTTGGTGAAATATCCATCGGGCGTGTAGAGGTTAAGCTCATCGAGCACGGATGTGTATAGGCCAGGAATGTTGGTAGTGGCCTCGTCGCCAGGCTTCTTCCACCTGTTGAGTAGCTGCTTGCTCAGGTTGGACAACGGACTTGGCATCTTGCCATTGGTGAATGATGAGTATGGGTTTGGCAAACGCTTCTTGGAACCCAAGATGAGGGCGAAGTTTGCACTCACTTGCAGGTCTTTCCAGCGCACGCGTGGGTTAATGCCGCCTGTGAAATATGGCTCCGACTCGCCTGCATAAACGAGGAATGTAGTCGGATCTATGCTCTTGTCGGCATTCTCTGGCACCTTTACGGAAGTGTCCCTGAACGTCGGCATGCCCGTGTCATGCTCCAAGCCCGTGAAGTCGTATGCCCAAAAAGCGTAGAGAGAATACCCCTTGCGCAACGGGCGGCTGCTGTTTCCGCTGATGAAATCGCGGTGGGTCAGCTGGTCGGCACGCGCGGTGCGGTCGTCGGTCTCCGACTTGTTCCAGTTCTTCGACGCGTTGAGGCCAATGTTTACGGTCCAGTCTTTTGAGCGTATCGGGGTGATGTTCATTGACCACTCGACACCGTGGTTGTAGATGATGCCACCGTTGAGACGCAATGTGCCCATGCCGTATTCCTCGGCCACGTCTTGCTCGATGATAGCGTTGGAACGGCGACCATAGTATTCGAAGTTCATGCTGATTCCCGCCGACAATTGCAGGTCAAGGCCAAGGTTCCACGTTCTTGTGCGTTCCCATTTCAGATAAGGGTTGGGGAGACTTGAGATGGTGGTGTAATACTCGTTGTAGCCCTGGAGCAAACCACCGTAGTGGGCAATCAGCTCAGGGCTGATGGAATTGACTACGTTGCCTTGGATGCCGTATGTGGCACGCAGGTTGAGTTGCTCTATCCATTTGATGTGGTTTTTGAAGAACGGCTCTTCGGCAATCTTCCAAGAGAAACCGAAGGAATAGGTTGGGTCAAACTGCTTTCTCTTGTCCTGACCGAAACGGTTTGAGGCGTCGGAGCGGATGTTCATGTTCACCACGTAGCGATCCATCAGCGAGTAGGCAGTCGTTCCGAAGAAAGACATGTAGTTGGACGTGTTGTTGACGCTGCTCCAACCTCCTTCATACAGGTTTCTGAGCGCGCCCCAACCGATGTCTTGCGAACCGCCAATAGGCACGATGTCGCTTGGCAATGATGGGGAAATCAAGCTCTCGCCACGTTCGGGCACGTAGCCCCATACGTTGTTTCCCTTGCCGTATGTCTTTGCCGAACGCATCTCAAAGCCTAACATTCCACTCACGCGGTGAATGTCTTTGAATGTGTGACTTGCCACCAGCCTGTGCTGCATGTCGAGCGAAGTCATTGTATTGTTGTTTGTGGTCAGCTGACCACCGAAAGGCATTAAGGCTGCCTTGTAGAGTGCATCGCCAGGTTCCGCTCCACCAACTGGGTAGCCACGGTAGTTGCGCTCAATGTATGAGGTTTTCTCTCCCTTATAGCTCTCTGAGTCGTTGGCGCTATGCGACATAGAACCTACAATTTGGTAGCTTAACCAGTCTAACACTTGGAAGTCAAGGTTTGCCGAGACATTGAAGTTGTTGCCACGATTCTTGCTATAACTGTTGTCCATCTCGTTGAACACGTTGTAGCCGTACTGGTTGTTGCTGCCCAATGTCTTGTTGAGCTGATAAGTGTAATAGCTCTTGTAGAAGGCACGGCTACCATCTTCATTGAATGCAGGCACGGCACGGCTGGTGCTGAGCGCATACGACTGAGGGCTTACGCCGCTGTATCCATATGAATTTCTGTTGCTGCCGCTGATGTTGAAAGAAGCCCTTATGCGCTTGTGCAATTGCACGCCTACATTGAGTCGGGCGGTGAACTGGTTTTGGTTGTTGCCTATTTCTGTGCCTTTCGAGTTGGAATAGCCGAACGACGCGTTGTAGGTCACCTTTTGCGTGCCACCGGAGATGCTCAAGTTGTGGTTTTGGCTAAGGGAGTTGCGGCAAAGCAAGTCGAACCAGTCGGTGTTTACGGTCTCCAGTCGTTGCATCTGTTTCATGAAGTCGGCTTCGGAAATCATGTGCTTGTTGAACATGGCCATCAATCCTTCGTAAGTATAGATTTGTGGCAGTGGGTCCGACTGGTAGCGCACGCCGGCATCGTATGCCTCCTTGCTAAACTGTATGCGCTCCTGCGAGTTCATGTAGTCGTACATGCTATAATTGGGGCGCTGGCGTATTGAGAAGTGGGTTGAATATCTAATGCTCGTACGTTCGGCTGAGCCTTTCTTGGTAGTTATGACGATGACGCCGTTGGATGCCTTTGAGCCATAAATGGCAGTGGCAGAGGCGTCCTTCAGCACGGTGATAGTCTCGATGTCTTGAGGGTTAAGCCATGACACCTGATTGCCGATAAGCTCCTTCATGTCTGTGGTCATGGCGGCACTGGCATCGATGGAAATAGGGTCTTCCTGGATTACGCCATCGACGACCCAAAGCGGGTCGGTGTTGCCAAGGATGGTAGACTTGCCACGAATGGTCAGCTTTGGCGCGGCACCCACACGTGTAGAACTGTTGACCACCATAAGACCCGCGATCTTGCCTTGCAGCATCTGGTCGATGGTCTGGTAGGCTGGCATCATCACGTCATCGCCCTTCACGGTTGTGAAAGCACCTACCATGTCCTTGCGTGGCAAACGCCCGTAACCGGTCTCCACGACTTCCACCTCGTCCAGTTGATTGGATGCCGCAGTGTTCATGGCTATGCGCATGGAGTTGCTGTCACGATAGCGCACGGTTTTCTTCTCCATGCCTAAGTAAGAGAACTCCAAGTAGTAAGCCTTCCCTGGTTCCAATGTCGGCATAGTGATACTGAACTTTCCGTGGCTGTCGGTGGTGGTGGCTATTTTCGTGCCTTTCACTCTCACGGTGACGCCTATCAATGGCTCTTGGGTGTCATCCGTGACCACGCCCTTGGCAACAACTGCAGCACGTCGATTTTGAACTGTACTTTGCTGGCTTTGTCTTACATTGTTTTGAGCTGTGGCAATAGAATTGCCTGCTCCCAATATCGAGGACAGGCATAAGAGCGAAGCTGTCAAAACAAGGTTCTTTTGGTTAGAATTCATATCTCCCTCTTTAATATTATACGTAT
>DAIOUH010000157.1:0-5515 GCA_036751585.1 Prevotella sp.
GGTAGCTCTTCAATCAAAGATTTTGCCATAGCATTAAAGCTTTTATAATATAGTTTTAATGCGACTGCCTTGTTACTCTAAAAATAAAAGATTCTTGCCAAACACCTTAACGCAGAAACGTGGACGAATCCACTTATCCTGTGTCCCAAGGTGTTTGGCCTAACCTATACGTCATAGATAAGTTTAACGTCCACGCTATGCGGACGCTCACTTTTTATTCTATGACGTTGTTCTATCTGCGGCCAAACTTCAGGAACACATTTTTCGAATAAACAGCAAACGCTATTATTTTACCCACAAAAACAGACATCATCGCACTATGGCGAATCAATCCAAATGCAAAGGTAATGTAAATCAAGAGGAGAGCAAAATATATTTTATCGTTTTTTCCCGTGTATGGCTTATAATTCAAGATTTTTATCTACATTTGCAAACAAACGTCAAGAACAGAAGCATATATTATGTTTCCGAGGCCATTGCAAGGCAAGGAGAGAAAGGGGCTGATTGGCAATACAAGATTGACGCGGTGTATCTCGTGGCTTTCCTTAATTTCTGTCCGATGGACTTTGACAAGCAGTTTCGCACAGACGTGGGATTGATTGACAGGAAAAGTGGGAAAGTATTCTCCGACAAGGAAAGAATGACATTCATGCAACTTCCCTTATTCACCAAGGAGGCAGACGAGTGTGAGACGGATTTCGATAAATGGATATACGTGCTAAAAAATATGGAGACCTTAACAAGATTGCCGTGGGCCGCAAAAAGCTCAGTGTTCAAAAGACTTGAACAAATTGCAGATGTCGCTTCGCTTTCAAGACAAGAGCGCATGAAATACGACGTGGGATTGAAAAAATACCGCGATACCCTGTCTGTGCTTGAAGGCGCGAAACAAGACGGTTTGGTCGAAGGAAGGGCACAAGGAATGGCCGAAGGAAGAGCAGAAGGAATGGCAGAAGGAAGGGCCGAAGGAAGAGCCGAAGGTATACAAAATGAAAAAGCAGAAACCGCGAAGCGCCTTTCTGCCATTGGTATGGATATAAACACTATAGCTATTGCCACTGGACTTTCAGCAAAAGAAATTGAGACCATAATAAAACATTGAAAGCATTGTGGGCAAGTTTTGTTTCTACTGCTTTGGCAAGCCGTTGACGCAACTTCTTGTTGATAAAAAAATCGCGTTGGCCTTACTGGTGTAAAGCCAACGCGATTCAAGCGTAAAGCCGTTGCGATTCAAGCGTAAACGCGTTGCGATTCAAGCGTAAAGCCGATGCGATTCAAGCGTAAAGCCGGCAATGGCATTTTAATGGGGCAAAAAGAGGCCTATTCTTCCGATTTTTTCTTCAATTCTTTCCAAATCTGGTGGAAGCATTTGTGAGCAAACTCAGGCTTTGTGTGACCTATACCCCAAGGGTTGAGGTGAGAAAGGTGCGTCATCGAGTCGGGCACGTAGTTGGCGAGTGGCGCGAACCAAACCGCCGTGTCGTAGAGCGAGGGATGATCGAAAAGTACGCTCATGCCTTCCGACATGACTTTCTTCATCTTGTTGGCCTTGCCAAGCTTGTCGAGGCTTTGACGCCACAGGTAAACCTGCGACCCTGGACCGACTTCGGCGGGGCACACGTTGTCGCAACTCATGCAAAGTGAGCATGCCGACACATTGTCAGAATACTTGCGTGGGTCTTTCAGCATGCCGAGGTTGATGCCTATTGGCCCCGGTATGAAGAATGTGTAGCTCGCGCCCGTGGAACGGCGGTACACGGGGCACGTGTTCATGCAGGCTCCGCAGCGAATGCATTTCAGCGTCTGCCAATGCTCTGGATCGGCTATGGCGTCGCTTCGCCATCCATCGAGCAACACAACGTGCATCTCGGCCCCAGGCCTTGCCTGGCGGAAATGTGACGTGAAGGTGGTGGTAGGCTGTCCTGTGCCACAACGGCAGAGAAGACGCTGGAAAACGGCAAGCGAGTCGTAGTCGGGCACGAGCTTCTCTATGCCCATGGTCACGATGTGCAGTTTGGGCATGGATGTGGACATGTCGGCATTGCCCTCGTTGGTGCATACCACGATGTCTCCTGTCTTCGCCACGCCGAAGTTGCACCCCGTGAGTCCGGCTTGCGCTTCCTCAAACTCGTGGCGAAGGCTCTTGCGCGCGCAGTAGGTAAGATATGTGGGGTCGCAGTTGCCCTTCTCTGGGCTTATGCCTTTCTCCTCGAAGCATTGCGCCACCTCTTCCTTGGTGATGTGTATGGCAGGCATGACGATATGGGCGGGCTTGCGATTCATGAGTTGCAATATTCTCTCGCCGAGGTCGGTCTCCACCACGTCGATGCCGCGGCTGATGAGGTATGGGTTGAGTCCGCACTCCTCGGTGAGCATCGACTTCGATTTCACCATCTTCTTCACGTCATGGCTTTTAAGGATGCCGTAGACGATCTCGTTCAATTCGTCGGCATCTTTTGCCCAGTGCACTATCACGCCTCGGCTCTCCAGTTGTGATGAGAACTGTTCGAGGTAGTCGGCGAGATGTGTTATCGTGTGCTTCTTTATTTGCGAGGCGTGGTCGCGTAGCGACTCCCATTCTGGCAGGCCGTGCATCATGCGGTCGTGACCCTGGCGCACGCCCCAAAACGTGGTGTCGTGGCGCGTCACCTTATCATGATTCTTAAGAATCTCCTTTGCTCTTCTTGAATGCTCTGTGCTCATAATCCTGCTGCTAATATCTCCGCTACATGAATAAACTTGATGTTCTTGTGCTCCTTCCTCGCTATGCCTTGCATGTGCATCAGACAAGAGGAGTCGGGACCGGTGATGTATTCGGCTCCGGTTGCCATGTGTCGCATGATCTTGTCCTCGCCCATTCTGGTAGAGACATCGGGCTCCTCCACGGAGAACATGCCACCGAAGCCGCAACACTCGTCCTTGCGGTCGGGCTCGAATACCGTAATGCCGTCTTTCAGTTTGAGAAGGTCAATAATCTTGTTATATGAAGGAACGTTTCTTTCTGATGGGGCCGACAGGCCAAGCTCCCTTACGCCATGGCAACTGTTGTGCACGCTGACGGCATGAGGAAACGCCCCTGGAAGCTCTTTTATTTTCAGCACGTCGTGGAGAAATTCCACTATGTCCATCGTCTTCTTTGGCACCGTGAAGTGGTCGTTGCCGCATTTGGGCAGTTGGGGGTAGTAAAGACGCACGTAGGCGGCGCACGATGCCGATGGAGCCACTACGTAATCAAAATCCTTGAACAATGCCTCAAACTTATCGGCGAGGGGTTTCACCATCTTCTCAAACCCAGCGTTGCCCATGGGCTGGCCGCAGCAAGTTTGCTTCTCAGGATAGTTGACATCTATGCCGAAATGTCGCAGTAGTTTGTATGTGGCAACGCCGACCGAGGGGTAAAGCGCGTCAACGTAGCATGGAACGAAAAGACCGACCTTCATAATACCTTTGTGCTAATATCATATGTTTTCTTTCGACCAACAAAGTTACGAAAAAGCCTTGACAGTTTGTAGTTTTTACTCATGTTTTTCTCATTTTTCTTGATTTGTGCAATTTTGAGATTGCAACTATGCTCATATTCGAAGAAAAATGATATAAGCAGGTGTTGATGCCTATGACATAATATCAACATTTAAGAAAAACAACATGAAATGATATAGGATAAAGCAAAACAAAAGCGAGTGGCTTTTTTTGACCACTCGCTTTTGTTTCTAAATTCTTACGACCCCAATGCCAGGACGGTCGGGCAACGTTATCTTGCCCTTGACGACCTCCATGCCCTTGAACCTGTCGTTGGAGATAAGGAGGTTTCCATCGAGGTCGGCGAAATCGACGGCTGGCGACAACTGTGCCGCCGCGCTGACAGCGCATGAGGTCTCGGTCATGCAGCCAACCATCACCTTCATGCCTATCGCACGCGCGTAGTTGAGCATTTTCCAAGCCTCGTGCATACCAGTGCATTTCATCAACTTGATGTTGATACCGGAATAAGCCCCTTCCACGTTCTTGATGTCTTTCAACCTTTGTACGGCTTCGTCAGCGAAGATGGGCAGTGGGCTTTTCTCGGTTAGCCAAGCTATGTCGTCTTTCATCTCCTTTGGCATTGGCTGTTCAATCATCACGATGCCATGCTCTTTCAGCCAGAAAATCTCGTCGATGGCCTTTTCCTTGTCTTTCCATCCTTGGTTGATGTCCACGGCTATCGGCAGGTTGGTGACGCTTCTTATGGTCTCAATCATCTCCTTGTCGTTTTCGCGACCAAGCTTCACCTTCAGTATGTTGAACTGATTGGCGCACTCCCTTGTCTTTTGCTTCACTACCTCAGCCGTGTCTATGCCAATGGTGAACGTGGTTGATGGAGCCTTGGCCTTGTTCAGTCCCCAAATCTTATACCATGGCGCACCAAGAAGTTTGCCCACGAGATCGTGGAGGGCAATGTCAACAGCCGCTTTTGCCGCCGTGTCGCCAGGCGAGAGGCTGTCCACGTAAGCCAAGATGTCCTCCAATTGGAACGGATCGCTAAACTGGCTCAAGTCAACCTTTTGTAAAAAAGACGTGACACTTTGGACGGTTTGACCAAGGTACTGAGGCATTGACGCCTCGCCATATCCTGTCACTCCATCGTGTGTGATTTCCACTTGCACGTCGGGGGTCGTGGTACGCGAATACGTGGCCACGGTAAACACATGGCGCAGCTTCAACTCATAGGGAAAGAACTTCATCTCCAGTTTATGCGACAATCCTTTCCTGTTGATATTCACATTCTTGGTCTTGGGGCCGATGATGTTGAGAGCGTCGATGTTTGACAGAGCCAATGCCGAGCCAACCGTTGTCAGTGCGGCCTTCTTGATAAAATCTCTTCTTGTTGTCATATCGTAAATGTTTGTTTTCTGTTTATTATGCCTGCGAATCACGAAGGCCCTTATTTATAAAACTCGTTTCTATCTGTCGTATTCAGCCCTTCTTCTTTGTTGACGTAAGGCAAAACCCTTTGCGCCCACAGCAATCGGTTGAGGTCGTATTCATCATATTCTGGATCCGACGGATTGAAGCTGCTCACATGAACCCAACCAAGAGAATGAATGAACTTCTTGTTTCCAATATACATACCCACGTGAGAAACGTGTGCTGGCTTCTCTTCTGTTGCTTTCCTGCCAAAGAACACGAGGTCGCCTGGCACGAGATTGCTGAAATCAGGCTCTATTACTAAATGCTGACCTTTCTTTGCTTGCTGTGAGGCATTGCGTGGGATGATGATGTCGTGCTGAAACAAGATGGTGCGGATAAAACCGCTGCAATCCACGCCCTTGGTGCTCATTCCTCCCCACATATATGGCACGCCATTGAGCTTCATGCCTGTGGCTATTATGCTTTGGGCGTCTTGCTTTATGCTCTTCCTCCAATCGGTTACCTTTTGGGCATCTTTCATGGAAATATATCCTTGTCGGCCATCAGGATATTCCACCTTATAGAAAGTGCCCGTCTTTCCCAATAGCTTTAGTCGGTTGCTTGCCAC